>RZZR01000111.1 GCA_009929795.1 Deltaproteobacteria bacterium
CTGCACGTCCTTGGAGCAAGGGTCGAACTCCTCTCCCAAAACGCCAGAAGGGTCATGAACCTCGATGAATTCATCCTCGGCCCGGGCAAGACCGCTCTACGCCCCAGGGAAATCTTGACCCGGATTCTCGTTCCCCCCACCCGGCACTTTCAAGTCCAACACTTCGAGAAGGTCGGCCAGCGCAAGGCCATGGCCATCGCCGTGGTCAGCCTGGCCAGCCTGTTCCGCCTTGGCCCCCGGGGCCTGATCGAGAAGGCCCGCCTGGCCCTGGGCAGCGTGGGGCCGACAATCATCCGGCCAGCCGAGGCCGAAGCCTCCCTGATCGGCCGCAAGCTCTCCCCGGCCGCCTTGGCTCAGGCCGCTCGTCTGGTCCGGAAGGCGATCCGACCCATCGACGACATCCGGGCCTCTGCCGAGTACCGACGGCAGACGGCCGGGAATCTGGTCATGAGACTGGCAGAAAACGAATATGCGAAAAATTTCAAAAAAACCGATAAGTTGCTTTGCAACTAGGCTGAGCTTTCGCGAAGAATACTTCCGATCAGGCTCCGTACAACCAGGGCCGCCAGCACCGGCAGAACGGCAAAGACGAAAAAAAGTTCTGAGGATTCAAGGCCATAAGCCAGAAACATTCCGGCCAATACCGGGCCAAGAACATATCCGCCGTCCATGGCCGAAAGCATGACATTTGTGTTTACCCCTCGCAGATGCTGGGGTGAAACATCAAACATCGCTGAACTGAAAAGCGGAAAGATGAACCCGAGACAGATTCCGTACACGGCGGCAAGAGCCAGAATGAAATCTGGCTGGGAGGCCAGGGCGAACAAAACCATGCAGAGGGCCAGGAGTCCGAGAAATATGGCCAACAAAGTGGCCTTGTTGCCCCGGTCCAAAAGCGCGCCGCACACGACTCGGACGAAAATGGTGGCCCCGGTCGAGATGCTGAAGAACAGCCCAGGGTTTCCGGCATTCAACTCCTGGAGATGGTTCTTCATATAGAAGAAGACAACCGTCGTGGAGGTGTAAAAAAGAAAATTGGCGACCAAGAGCCTGGAAACACCAGGTGCTCTCAAACCGGCCGCTATCTCTCCGAAACCCGGCCGGGCCGTGGCACGGGATGGTAAAAATCGGATCATCCGTCGAACCCTCATCCCAAGGGGCCACAACAAGAGCATGGCCGGCAGGAGCAACGGAGCGGCCATGGCGTAGACATGGGCCTCGTTGCCGACAAGAGGGAGCAGACGTTCCACCAGAGGAGGCAATACGGCATAGGGCAGGAGGCTTGTGACGGCAAAAACCCCGAAGGCCTGTCCGCTGCGCCCTTGCGGGATGAAGATGACCATCACCGCCACCACGGCCGAAATCAAGAGCACAAACCCCAGGCCGTGAACCATCCGAACCACTGCCAAGCCCCACAGCCCCTCGGCCCACTGATACGAGGTCAGGGCGGCCATGACGAGTCCAAGGCCCAAACCCGCGGCCCTGAGACCGTTTCGGGGGGTCAAAAACGGACTGATAATCGGCCGAAACACCAGGGCTGCGGCCGATTCAAGCCCCAGCAGCAGACCTCTCCACTCGGGAGACACTCCGATCCGCTCCATGTAGACGTTGAATCCGTAGAAAATCGAGATATTGCAAAAGGCCAGAAAACAGACCAGACTGAGAACGATAAATCCAAAGCTGATCAGGCCTTGCCTGGATTGTGCTGACTGCATCGACGAGCTCGATCTCCTAGATGTTTTTTGACGAATCCGAATCGTTTTGCCCGAACATTGCCCAAAGCAAAACAGCTATCCATGAGACTTCGAATCCACCTCGTCGGCTTGGCATTGAGCCCGGATTCAGCCTTCAAGAACCACATACTTCCGAGTTTTTTCCGCTTGGACCCGGGAAAGCGCCCCGCGTTCCTCTCACCCCCACACGGCGTAGGGAAGACCCACCAGGATCAAAGACCCGATCCGGGCCGTCTGGTTGTAGACGATGAGCCGCCAGGCCAAAGCGGGCTTGAAGATACCCGCATAATACGGAAACTGGTGGCGGAAAGCCCGCATGGGCGAGGACAAAATGTTCCCGACCAGAAGGGCCAGGACCACCTCCTTGGTCCCCAGGGTACCGCCGTCCAGCAGGGCCCCGGCCGCGGCGATGCCGGCCGTGAACTCGGCGGCGATGTGAAAGACCACGATGCTCAGGGCCTGGGGTGGCAGCCAGGAGACGCCCAGAATGGTCTTTGATAAATAATCTTCCAACAACCTGAAGAATCCGGTCGTATTCAGGATGTAGACCGCCGTGTAGATGGGCAGGGTGTAGATGAGGATGGAGCGTAGTCTCCGGCGGCTCCGCTTCCATATCTTGGCCGCCAGGGTCTTCCAGGTCCGTTCCCCCTCCTCGGGCAGACGGCAGACCACACAACCATCCTCGGGCCTGGGCAGCAAAAATCTCGAGACCATGGTGATGGCCGCGGTCCTGAGAAAAGCCGAGGCCACGGTCAGGCCCAGATAGACCACGGCCGCGCCCTTGATGACCGGAGCGATGATGAAAAACATGGTCGGCAGATGGAGAAAATAGGTCGGTAGGCTGTTGAAGAGATTGGAGAGGACGAGTTCCTTGCGGCTCAGTCGACCCTGATCATAGGCCTCGGCCAGCATGGTATTGGCGCTGACACCGGAAAAAAAGGCCAGGGAGAAGCTGGCCCCGGACACGTCCTGGAGATGGGCGGCCCGGGTGATGGGCGTGGCCAGCCTGGCCATCATGGAGGTCCAGTTTAGGGCCTCGATGAGGTTGCCGACCACCAGACCGATGGACATGAAGACCACCAGTTTGACCAGGGGCAGAAGCAGGCCGGCGGCCAGTTGAATCAGATCCACGACAACTCCCGAGGGAATGTGCGGGCCGCCGGATCATCCGAACCGGCGGCCCTCATAATGTTTCGGCTTGGCCTCAGTTCGTCCTGGAGATCAGGTGAACATTACGGAAGGGCCGCATGAAGTTGGGATGATGGATGGAGAAATCCATGTCCTCGGTATGGCAGAGGTTGCAGTTCCGGTTGGAGCCGATGGGCAGATTGTCGCCTTGGTACTGCAGGGGCGGGATGTTGTCCCGGTTCTTGCCGTACATGTTCTGGGCCGGGTAGTTGGCGTGGGTCGAGCCGTGACAGGCCGAACACATGATCCCGGCGTCGTCCGAGCGCATCCGGAAGAGTTCCTCTAGGCCGTTGGTCCAGACATTGAAGGCCGTGGCCCTCACCGGCGCCTGGAAATCCACGTGGCAGGTCAGGCAGTCGGGTTCGTTGATCCAGGGCGTGCGGGGATTGATCTCATCCACGGAGTCCACCATCCTGGGCTTGAGGTTGGCCATGAGCCGGGCCGCCGTGGGCCGTCCATCCTCATGTTCCCGCTTGAGCAGACTCAAGGCATGGTCCTCCAAAGTGCCGTGGCAGTCGACGCAGGTCAGCCCCAGGCTGGCATGCACCCCCCGCTGACATCCGGTGGGCCCGGTGGCGCTGGAAGGGTGGCAGAGAAAGCAGGCCGTCTCGTCCCGGTCCGTCAGGTAGTTAGCGTGCCAGCCGTGGATGGCCGCAGGAAAACCCAGAACCCCAGGCTCACCCTCGGCGCCCAGGACCGGGTCGTGGTGGCAGCTCTGGCAGAGCCTGGGCCGGCCGGCCTTGGCTTCGACCAGAAGGTTGGTCCGGTTGATGCGGTCGTGCACGGCCAGAATGTCGGCCGAGGTCTCGTCCGTGAACCCGGCCACTCCGGCCACCCTCCATTGCCCGCCGTGACAGTTCTTGCACCCCATTTCGGTGGATGTCGGGGCGACCATTCTGGTTTGGGCCAGAACCTTGCCCGTGGACGCGTCCCTGGCCGTGATGGTGAACAGAGGATAGGGATTGAAGCTGCCGTCGGCCGGGTAGGGGGTCACAGGAACCAGGGAGGCCTCGAAGGCCTCCAGTTCGGACGAAAGGTGCATGGTTCCCTTCAGACCATTTCCGGACAGCCCGACATTCTCGGGCAGCGGCTTGTCCAGACCGAACAATTCGTCGGCGAACTCCCAGAACCGGACTGATCCGGCCGGGTTCTCGAAACCGGGCTCCACTTCGTACTCCAGAACCACGCCCTCGGTGACCAGGGTCGGGGACGGGGCCCTACGAATGAGCTGGGCAAAAAGGTCGTTGGCCGGGGGCAAAAGAGTCCAGTACTGGTCGCTGTCGGAAATGCAGTGCATGCCCAGGTTGTTCCATGCCAGGAGCACGTATTCGTCTCGGCCCTTGTCGAAAGGCGGAATCTCGTTGGGCAGACTCTTGGCCTTCTGGCCCTCTTGGGCCGGTGGCCCGCCACCGTTCAGTTCCTCGACAATGTACCGGGCCAGGGCCCACCGCTCCTCTTTGGTGCCCATGAACCGGGGCATGTAGGTGTTCAGCTTGCCCATGCCGTTCAATTGGGAATCCATGCCCAGCACCGTGTACTTGGCCGTCAGAGGCCTGATGTCGTTGTTGGGCCCGCCGATGCTGTGGCAGGCCGAGCATTTGAGAAGAAATATCTCCCGGCCCGCGGCCAGCTCGTTGCCGGGAGTGATCTCTCTGTGCTCCACCCAACGGGCCGTCTTCAGGATTCCGGCGGCATTGATCCCGGCCTCCTGGGAGACGAGAATGGAGTTGGAGTACATGAAGTCGCTGATGACAAAGGGCCGACGGCCAGCCTCACGGATCCACTCGAAACATCCCATGTGGGCTAGGCCAAGGATGAGAAGGACAAAGGCCACCGGCTTGCGGACCGCTCCAGGCATGCGCACGGCCATGACCAGGCCACCAAGAAAGATCACCGCCGAAACGATCAGGAACCCGTTGTAAAAAGGGATGATCTCGGGATTTTGTCCCATGATCATGGCCTTGGGTCCCTCGGGCAGGGCGGCCAGATACCACCAGGCCGACAGGATCATGAACACGAAGGGGATCATCACCCAGCGGGCGCAGTACCGGACCAGACTCTGCCGGACCTCCTTGTCCTTGACGAATACGGCCGTGACGAATCCGAACAGGCCAGCAAAGACAAAGGCCAGAAAGGTCCGGAAGACCGTGGCCGGAACAAAGGTCGGGTTGAAGAACCCTGACCAGAAACTGCCGGTCTGAAGCCAGCCGCCCGGAGTGAGCATGAAGGTGATGATGCCGTTGATCAGAACCAGGGACAACCAGGCGAAGATGAAGTAAAGCCAGCCGATGATCAGGTGGCGACGCCGCTCCATTCTGCCGAAGGTATAGTAGTAGACCAGAAGGGCCACGATCTCGCCCACGAAGCAGACCCACTCCGCGGCCCAGCCGAAGACAAAGGTGTGGATCATGACCGAAGTGGCCGACGGTTGCAGCAGGGAGATGGTGAACCAGATGCCCACGCCGGTGATGCCTCCGGCCACCATGGTCAGCAGCAGAAAGAACAGGCTGTGTTTTTTGGCATAGTCCAGGATGGGCTGGGAATTCTCCCGGTAGCCCTTCATTTCGGTCAAAACCAGGAACAGACCCCCGCCCACGGCGAAATGGGCGATGTAGACGTGGAACACGGCGATCAGGGCGATGAGCAGCCCACCTCCGGCGGCAAAGAGTTCCCAGACGGGATAGTTCATCGCGTCACCTCCTTGCCGGTCTCAAAGCCCAGCTTGAGCATGTAGACCACGGCCGCCAGCCCCACCAGCAGGATCACGACAAAGAGGACCATGGGCCCGTACTCGGGTTTGACCATCAGTTCGGCCGGATTGAAATAGCCCTTCAGATAGGCCGTGCGAACCAAATCCCGCATGAGGACCATGACCACCACCGTTCCCAGGAAGGTGTACAAAGAGGGCCAGACCTTGTTCTGGAACCCGAACAGGAGCAGGAGCGCGGCCAGGATGAGGCCGGCCATGAACAGGGCCGTGGCCGTTCCGTTCCCGCCCATGAACATGAGCATGACGTCCTGGGGCAACGCCAGGAGAAACCAGATTCCCACGGCCAACTGGGCCACGGTGGCAAAGGAGAACCATTTCATACCCAAAAGAAGCTGTTCCTCGGCCTTGGCTTCGGATTTCTTCCATCTGGAGGTCACGGCCAGAAAAAGCCCGCCGGCCGCCAAGGAAGCCAGGACAAAATGGAGATACCTGGGAATCAGGGTCGGATCGGTCAGGGACAGGATCGTCCCGGAACGATTGGCGAAATAAGCGGGCCATCGCTCAGGGCTGATCATGAGGATCATGTTGTTGGAAAAGAAAAAGGCTACGGCCAGGATGCAGGCTACGGCCACGGCCAGAAAGACGGTTCTGGCTCTCGGCCAGGCCTCGTATTTGTATTGAAACACATAGAGGGAATAGTAGGCGGCGATGATGATGAAAACCACCGACAGCCAGTACACGGCCATCAGAATGCTGCTCGTGTAGACGAGATTGCCGAAAAGGACCTGGAGAAACAGAAGTGGGGCCACTCCGAAGTTGACCGTGAAGGCCATGACGATGGGGAGCTTCGGGGACAAAACCGGACCGGTCGTTCTTGCCCGGCCCCGAATCTGATCGACCAGGGCGATGACGCTCGATCCGAGCAGGATGTTCATGGCCAGGAGATGAAGCATAAAGGTGGCCACGAGCAGCACCTGAAACCAGCCCCAGGCAACGGGTATGGTGTCGGCCAAAGGTATCAGTAAGGCCGAATCCATGAGAGTTCTCCTCGTTGGATTGTGAATGTTCCCATCAGGATCATGCCCCATTCATGATTTTTGTCCTGCGGCCATCCAAAGCCGCAGGGCCAGAGTGTCCAGTACCAGGGCCGGATTCGCATTGACCTGCAGGCATTCCACGGTGTCTTCGAGAAAGCAGTTGACCTCAAAGATTCGACCATGATCGAGTCGGGACAAAAAATTCTCCAGGCCGTCGGGTACGTTTTGTCCATGAAGCCTGGCCATCAGGGATTGCTGCATGGCCGTCACGATCCGAAGAACAAGGGCCTTGTCCACGGAGCCCTTGGTTCCGGTCCGGGAAAAAAGGCCCCGCCCGGTCAGGGCAAAATCGGCAAGGCTTCCGAGCCAGTTTCGTGTTTCCGGATCGATTACACCAGATGCAGTCACCCGGGACAGGGTCAGAACCAGGCTTCTGGAGATGAGAGTCGGGAGTAAGGCCTGACGGACAGGCACCAGGAGCGCGAAGACATTCCCGGGAAGGGGCTCCTCCATGGATTTCAGCAGGGCGTTGGCCGCTTCGACAGTCAATTCCTGGGCCTCGGCCAGGAGAATGACCCGGGTGCCGTCGCCGTGAGGATGGTCGGACATGACCGATCGAATCCTCCTAGCCTCGTCGATGCCAATGGTTCCCTCTCCTCCGTCCACCAATTCAAGGTCCCGGAAAAAGCCGACCCTGATTTGGGTGCAGACAGGACAGTTCAGACACGGCCGTTCAGGATTCGAACAATTGAGGGAGGCGGCCCAATAGAGCCCAAGCTCCCTTCTTTCCTCGGCCGTTCCGGCCTCGAGAATCAGGGATCGGGGAGGATTGGCGGACAGCCTGGCCAA
>RZZR01000112.1 GCA_009929795.1 Deltaproteobacteria bacterium
CCTGCCCGAGATTCGGCCGGGGGTCCGCTGCCCCACGGGCGAGGCCCGCATCACTCCGGGCTTTGATCTGCCGGCCAGGTTCGTCATCCACACCGTGGGACCGATCTGGAGGGGAGGCACCAACGGTGAGCCCCAGGCTCTGGCCTCCTGCTACGCCAATAGTCTCAGGTTGGCCGAGGAAAACGGCCTAGCCAGCATGGCCTTCCCGGCCGTCAGCTGCGGGGTCTACGGATACCCGCCCAACCAAGCGGCACGAATCGCCGTTCAGGAAATCGCCAAAGCATTGGCCCGGGAAAGCTCATTGCGGGAAATCCTGCTGACGGCCTTCAATCCGGATATCTTCCAGATCCTGGGCACGGCCCTGGGCGAAATTCAGGTTCCGACGGTTCCATCCATGGCCGGGTTGAAGTAGCCGACGCCCATCCAGGGGGCCGCCTTCCGCAACCGCCGGAGAAAGTTCCCCAGCCCCATGGCTGGACCCAGATCCCAGGTTTCGGCCAGATCCATGTACCGGTCGGGATCGAGGCTTAAGTTTCGCATCTGGACGAAATCGGTCCGGGTTTCGGCCAAGAAGGCGCTCAAGGCCTCCAGTTCTCCTTCGGTGTCGGTCACTCCCGGAAAACATAACAGATTCAAGGATACGAAAAGTCCTTGGGCCTTTGCTTCGAGGACGGTGTGGCGGACATCGTCGAAGGTGTAGTCCACCGGACGGTGATAGGCGACGTAGCGGGCCGGGTCCGCGCTGTTCATGCTCACCCGGATGGAGGACAGCCCGGCCTTGGACAGTATTGGGATGGCGTTCGGTCGGCTACCGTTGGTGTTGATGTTCACCGTGCCCGGGCCCGAGCCTTTTCGAAAGACGGCCACGGCCTCCGCAATCAGGTCGGCTTCGGTCAGAGGTTCTCCTTCGCAGCCTTGACCAAAGGAGAAGATTGGGTTGGCGGCCCTTTCGGCGTGAAAGTTCATGACCTCCACGATTTCGGCCGCAGTGGGCGTGAATGCGATGCGATGCTGAGGGGCTGTAAGGCAGGAGGCCTTTGGCTGCAGGGAAATGCATCCCACGCATCGGGCGTTGCAGGATTGGGCCGTGGGCAGGGGGGCCTCGAAACGGCCCAGGGCCAGATTTTTGGCCGCCGGACAGCAGTAGGAGAGGGCGCAATGCCCGAGATGGGCGGCCAAGCGATTGCCCGGAAGCCGGGCCAGCATGTCGGCCACGCCCTGGTCGATGCGGCCCTGGGGGATACCGGTGAAGATCTGTCTGGGATCCTGGTCGACCTTGGTGGCCGCGACCCAGAATTTGTCCCTGGCAAATCCCACGGCTCCAAACGAGAACATGGGAAGGATCGGGGCTCCCGGCCGGGTATCGTAGGCGGCTACGCCTGAGATGGTGTGGGCCGGGCTGACAAAGGCGGCCACGCCCTGGACGTCGTCCAGTCGCTCGATGGTCCCGGTTTCGGGGTTCAGGCCCATGGGACTGCGGCAGGGCAAGAGGTAGAGGGTACTTTCCTCGGGCAGGGGAATGAGTTCGTCGGGCCGGGGCAGGGCCAATTCCCGTCCCCGCCGGCAGAGCAGGAGGAGGTCTGGATGGTCGAAGATTTGCCCCTGTTCGTCGGCAAAGAGCATTCTCGGCCTGATTCTGGTTTTTTTCGACGACACGGTGTTCCCCGGAGGTGAAAAAAGGGGGCAGAGCCCATGAGACCCCGCCCCCAAAGAGATGCTGACGGAAAAGCGTCGGTTTAACGCTTTGAGTACTGGAACCTGGCGCGAGCACCGCGCTGGCCGTACTTTTTGCGTTCCTTTACCCTCGAGTCCCGGGTCAGGAAACCAGCCCGTTTCAGGGCCGGACGAAGATCCGGATCGTAGTCAAGAAGTGCCCTGCTGATGCCGTGACGAACGGCCTGGGCCTGGCCGGAGAGACCGCCTCCGTCCACGTTGACCGTGATGTCAAATTTGCCCAGGGTCCTGGTCAGGTTCATGGGCTGACGGATGATCATCTGCAGGGTGGCCCGGGGGAAATATTCCTCGTAGGCTCGACCGTTGATCGTGATTTTGCCGCTGCCCTTGTAGAGACGCGTCCGGGAGACCGAGGTCTTGCGCTTGCCGGTTCCGTAAAAAAAGTCCTGGCTCATGTAATGACTCCGTACCTTAAGGTTCGAGCGGGGCGGGCATCTGAGCTGAATGCGGATGGTCCGGGCCCGCGTAGACCTTGAGTTTCTTGAGCAGATGTCTGCTCAGACTGTTTTTGGGAAGCATCCCACGCACGGCGTGGCGGATGACTTCCTCCGGCTTCTGCTGCAGTTGCTTGGCCAGGGTGATGTCCGAGAGACCTCCCGGGTACCCGGAATACCTGTAGTAGTGCTTCTGCTGAAGCTTGTTCCCGGTGACCTTGATCTTTTCTGCGTTGACCACGATCACGAAATCGCCGTTGTCCACATGGGGAGCGAATTCCGGCTTGTGCTTTCCGCGCAGGCGCTGGGCGACCAAGCTGGCCAGGCGGCCGAGGATCTTATCTTCGGCGTCAACCACGATCCAGTTTCTCTGGATGTCCTGCAGTTTTGGGCTATACGTCTTCATGAAAATCTCCTTGAGGTCGAACTGAAGAGGGAACGCATAGAGGCTTTCTGATATGTTGTCAACAAATTCATCTTCGAAGGAGTCCGGCCCGGACGGAAGTCGCCTTCAAAGGCTTGAGGGATCACATTCGTTCCTTGCCCGAAATGGACTCGATCCGGATGCGGATGACGGCCACCGAATCCATGGCTTTTTCCGGGACGTCCGTGAATACGCCTCCATAGTGGCGGAGAATGCATTCTAGGGCGGCGGATTTTTCTTTTTGGACGCGAACCAGTTCGGCCCGCCCGGTACCGATCACGCTCTGAAATCGGGCCGTCCAGCCGCACGAAGTATCGGCCACGACAATTTCGTGCAGGATGTCGAACTCGAACCCGACGCGATCGTTTCGTTTGAGAATTTCCATCTTTCGGCCTTCCAGGGCGGTGTGCACGTAGATGCAGTCCCCGTCATAGCCGAAATTGAACGGGAGTACATAGGGCTGGCCCTCGTCGCACAGGGCGATGCGACAGACCCGGCAGTCGGCGATGATGCGATCGATGGCCTTTCGATCACTGATTTCCCTGTCCTTTCTGCGCATTTTTCATCCTCCTACTGGTTCAAGAGAAGATAGTACATGGCGGGGATCATGGCCGGAGCGTATTCGTAGGCCCCGATGCTTGGACTGGCCCGGTCGTATGGTCTTCCCTCAATGTCAAAATTCAGAACTGGAACGGGGACGCCCGCGCCAATAGCCGGACTGCCCGGTCTCAGCCGGAAGTTCTTCCGGGCGATGTCGACGAAGAGCGGGTTCTGCGGTTTCGAACCGTGAGCCTCCCAGCCGGTTTTGGCCTTCCATTCGTCCCAGTCGGACATAAAGTTGTCCCATCCCTCGCCGCCTGAAGGGTCACTTCCGCTGAAGGGTTGTTCCGGATCGGCTTGAAAATAGAGGTTGTGGTCTCTGGTCGAAAAGGTGGTGCCGTCGGTGCTCAGGACACATCGGGCATCGTTGGCCCCTCCTGCGTAGTCGAGGGTGCCGAAGATGATGTTGTTGCGGACGGTCAACCCGGGCGTCTCCTTGGTGTAGGTGTTCAACGACACGGCCCGGCGGCCGCAATCGTGAAAAATATTGTTTTGGATCAGCATGTCCGAATGCCAGGCGGCCACTCCGTAGGCGGACGAGCCACCCCGGACGCCTATGCATCCGATATGGCAATTCGTGACCTTGAGGCCGTGGGCCTCGATTTCCAAATAGCCGCAGTACAGGCCATGGCGTCTAGCGAACATGGCTTCGAGATTGTCGAAGGCCACATATTGCGAATAGTCTTCGGCCGTCACAATCCGCCCCCTGTTCGAGTCCCAGCTGCCCACACCGAGAACGTGGAGGCATGTGTCCCGCTGGGGGGCCTCCACCGACAGATAGCGGGTGGCCGGGTCCGATGTGGAGTACACGTACAATAACTTCAGCGTTTCAGGACCAATCCCGCTGGCGGACGAGGCCCGAGAAGGACGGATCGAACTCACGGTACCGGCCGGTGGAGAAGGAGCCGTCTCGTTCCTTGAAATACACCTCGGCCACCGAGTACCCTCCTTGGTATGGATTTTCCAGAGGGGTGGCCGAACGCCAGATATTCGGTGCGGCCTGAATCCATCCCGTGGCCGTTTCGGAGCCAAGGAAACTGGGTCTGGATCCCGACCCAAAAGCCCCGTAGGTCGTCACCCAGGCTTCGGGCGTTCCCGAAGATGTCACCCGCAATTCCTCCCGCCATGTGTCTCCACGTCTAAAGAGAACACAGTCGCCGGGCTGGAATATCCTGGAGTTGACCGGGTCGAGGCCCTGCCAGGGTGTTATTTCGGTGAGGCCGTCGTTGGAATCGTTGCCGTTTCGGGCCACGTAGTAGGTGGCCGCAAGCGAAAAGGTGGGACAGAGGAGGAGGAAAAGGAAAACAAGAACAATCAGCCTCATGGCCGGAGATGGGGAATCATCGGTTTTGGCTCGATCTGAAAATCCCGTCATGAAAAGTTTCTTGATTTGGATGCTCATTCGGGGTGGGCTTCGCTTTCAGGCGGAGTCCATCTGATTCAGAGGGCTTCGGACAAAAAATGGCCGAAGTCAAAGTGCAGATGCACATTTTCACGATAGACTCCAGTCTTGAGATCAACTTTCGATCAGGATAGAGATTATGGTAAGCACTTGTCCAAAAGGAGTGAACGTCATGCATGAATTCCTGAGCCGCTGCCGACCTTTTTTCACTGATCGGGGATTGGAGATTCTTTCGCAAAAGACCATCGCCATTTCCGGACTGGGCGGGGTAGGCGGCGGAGCCTTTCTGGCCCTGGTCCGCTGCGGCTGCGCTTCTTTTCGACTGGCTGAAAACGGAATTTTCGACCCTCCGGACATGAACCGCCAAGCCGCGGCCTTCGGGTCGACCATGGACCGCCCCAAGTTGGAGGTGTACGTGGAGCTGGCCCGAAGCATCAATCCTGACATTGAAATCCAGACCTGGCCCAAAGGCCTTCAGATCGAAAATCTGGAGGAATTCATTCAGGGGGCCGACGTTCACATCGGGGCGATGGATGTCGAAAAAGGGGCCGAGGTCAAGGAGCGTACCCCCGAGGTCCAGAAACGCTTCAAGGTGCCCATGTTCACGGCCGGAGTGGTCGGATTCGGGGCTTTGATGATCAACTATCATCACGAGGGCATGCGGGAGATCGAATTCAACCGCCTCGTACGTATCAAGTCCGAGGCCAAGCCCGGTCTGCCCTCCCTGGTGACCAGGTGTTTCGATGCCCAGACCATGGAGGTCTTTGAGCGGGCTTGGTCCCAGGGGCAGTGCCCCAGCACGGCCGTGGGCGGACTGCTCTCCAACGCCCTACTGGCCAACGAGGTCATGGTGTATCTTCTCCAGGGCACGGGGGTGGTGGGTCGGGAGGCCGTGTTCGCCCCCAGGTTCGTGACCCTGGACGCCCTGGGCCTCGACATGCGGGTGATCGATGTCTCTTCGGACTGAAATCCGGCAGCGCCTGCTGACGGCAAGCATGGCCCTGGCCCTGTTCGTTATGGGGCTGGACGCCGGGGTGGTCAACGTCATCCTTCCGGAACTTCAGAGCGTCTTTGAGACCACGGTTTCCCGGGCCATGATGCTGGCCACGGTCTATATGACGGTCATGGCCGCCTTTCAGCTTACCTTTGGCCGCCTGGCCGACCTCATCGATCCGGTGGCTGTTTTTCTGGGCGGGGTGGCATGCTTTTTTTTGGGCTCACTGGGCTGCGTTGTATCCGAGAGCATCACCCATCTGCTCATCGGCCGTGGGATCCAGGGCCTGGGCGGGGCCATGCTCGGGGCATCCTTCGGGGCCATTGTCCTGCGGATGATGCCCAGGGAAAAGACCGGCGGGATCATCGGCCTCATGACCATGGTCATGAGCCTGGGGAGCATCGTTGGCCCGCCCCTGGGCGGGTTCCTGGCCCAGCATCTGTCCTGGCACTGGGTCTTTGCCATCAATCTGCCCATCTGCCTGCTGGCCGCCCTGCCCCTGGTGCTCATTCTCCGAACAAAAGGCGGAAAAGGGGATCGTCCGGCCGTGTCCTTCAGGAGTCTGAATCCGATCGGGGCGGTTCTGAGTATGGTCTGTTCGCCTCTCTGCCGTTGACTTTCAGCCAAGCCGGAAGGGACGGCTGGACCGCCGGACCGGTCCGTCTGCTGGCCGGAGTGTTCGTCCTGGCCGCAATCCTGTTCGTCCTGCAGCAGCAAAGGACCAGCTCGCCCCTCATTCGAATGTCCGTCCTTGCCGACCGTCGCGTGGGGCTCATCGTTGGAATCAAGGTCCTCGGGCTCATGGCCCTGAACGCGGTCATGCTCATCTATCCCTTTTTCATGGTCCACCGCCTCGGCCTGAGCGTGTCCGGAACCGGACTGATGATGCTGGCCTGCGCCGTGAGTATGGCCCTGCTGACACCCGTGAGCGGCAAGATGACCGACCGTTTCGGGTCGACCCGGGTCCTGGGCGGCGGGGGATTCGCTCTTCTGGTCACGGCCGCCATCACCCTGGCCTGGGCTCCTGCCGCAGGCCAAGCGGCAACCTTTGTTTCCCTGGCTCTGTACGGGGTCTCCTTTGCCGGCCTGACCATAGCCAGCACGGTCTATCTGCTCAAGCTGGCCCCAAAGGGCGAGGAGGGGGTGTTTTCGGCCCTCAATTCTCTGCTCATGCCGGTCAGCGGTTCTTTGGGGCTGGCCGTTTTTTCCTACGTCTATTCGGTCCGAGCCGTGGGGCCGACCCCGACCGAGGCATCCCTGGCCGGGTTCCGGGCCAGCATGATTGGCATAATGGTCTGCGCCGTCCTGCTTGTGGCGGTCGTGAGATTGATGAAATCCAAAGGGCGGAAGCAAACGGGCAATGCCTCGGCAGAAGTGATCGGACAGGAGGGTAAGCATGCTTGAAGATCAAATACTGGACAACGGTTTGGTCCTGGGCCTGTTTCGGCCCGAGGACGCTCCGGGCATCGTCGAATGCTACCGTGAGGTGTACGGGGAGAGCTTTCCCCTGCCCTATGTCTACGATCCTGAGGCCATTGCCGAGCGAAACGCCCAGGGCAAACAGCACATGCTCGTCGTTCGGGACACTGATGGCCGGGTGGCCGGGCTGATCGGCCTTTTCCCGGTGGATGGCTGCCCGGAGATGTTCGAGGCCAGGCAGCTCATAGTCCGCGAGGGGTTCCATCATCTGCATCTGGGCCGGATTCTGACCGATGCCTGTTTCCGAGATCTGCCACCCATGGTCGGGGCCAAGGTGCTCATGGGCGAGGCGGTCTGCGAAACGACCGTCTCCCAGGAACTTGCCGCCCATGACGGGATGATTCCGACCGGACTCGAACTGGACTCTCTGCCTGAAAG
>RZZR01000113.1 GCA_009929795.1 Deltaproteobacteria bacterium
AACCGCCCCGACCTCAAGGGGTACCGGGAACAGCTCGAAATCGCCAAGTACCAGATGTACCAGACCTGGAGCGCCTATTCGCCGACGGTCAACGCCTACGTCAATTTCGGTTACAATACGACGCTTACCCGTCGCAAGGGGTGGAACGGAACCCCGGGCAACCAGCCTAACCGCACTTATAGCGAATCGCCGTCGTTCGGTTACGGCCTGACCGCCGACTGGACGATTTTCAACGGATTGATCCGTGAGAACAGAATCCGCGAATACAAGGCGAACCTTGCGGTCGCCGAGTTTACCGTCGCGGCCCAGTGGCTTGCCGTGGTCAGCGAAGTGCGCACCGCATATGCCAACTACGTGCAGAGTGTCCGGCAGACCCGGCTCTATGAAAAGACCCGCGAGCTTTCGGCGCAGCAGCGCGACCTGGTCGATGAGGGCTACAAGGCCGGCAATGTCGAGCTGACCCGTCTCAACGAGGCGCAGCGCGACCTGGTCGAAGCCGAAACCAACCTCGCCAGCAGCTATATCAACATTCAGAATGCGAAGGCCCAGCTCGATGCGTCCGTCGGGGCCAATCCGGCCGCCTACTACGGGGATCCGGATAACGTCGCTCCCGGTATTTTGCGGAATACGCCGATTCCGGCCGCCGACCAGGCGGAAACCGTGCCGGTCGCCGCCCCCGGAAACGAGGCTGTGATGCCGCCCGCGCCGCCGCTCAACATGGCCGAGGCGCAGAAGGATGCCGGGGTTCCGGTGACCGCTCCGCAGAACACGCCGCCGCAGGCGCCCGCGATTCCGGCCGACCCCAACAAGGTGCCGGAGATCAAGTGACCGTCCACCCGGTTCGGATGGATGCCGCCGGAGGTTTCCGGCGGTTTTTGCGTCTTTCGGGAGGAGAAAAACAGGAGGGAAATGATGCTGTTCAAAAATAAGAAACGATATGTGGTTCACACCATGGGCGATCCGGTTTTGCGCCAGGTCGCCGCGCCCTCCACCATTTGCAAATGAAAAACCCGTCCAATGACCGCGTTCGGTTGTTGGACGGGTTTTCTATTCATGGCAGGAGCCCTTGGGGGACAATGCGTAGGGGTTGTTTTCAAACCCAGGCCTCGGCCGCCTGGCTGTCTTGAGCTCCCCCGGCCGCACCCCATCCCGTAGGGCCAGATTTCAAACCTGCCCCCGGTAAAAAACCTGCCCCCAATAATCAAATCGGCCCAAATTCCGGGGCTTGGTTTAAAACCCGCCCCTACAACCACCCCCACAGGGCCAGAACCATGGTCGCCAGCAGGCCCAGCCCGGCCACCAGCACCAGAACCTCGATCAGATGGTCCCTGTCCGGCTTCCCGCCTTTGCCCATACCTGCCTCCCCGGGTCTGGAAATGAAAACGGCGGCCAAGGGGCCGCCGTTTGATACATCATCGCGTTCGCTATGCCTCAGGGCACCATCATCCAGTTGGCTGTAGGCTGACCGCCACCGGGTTGGGCGACGAAGTCGTCGGTGTTCACAGCAACTGCGGGGGGAGGTGTGGCCTGAAGACCAGCATTGTTGGGCCATGTGGGGTTGGAAACCGAGTACAGGGTATTTTCAACGTCGCTGTCCTGGCCATAGGCGGTGTCGCCCTTGTAATGTCTGGTCATGATGATGAAGGAGTTGCACACGTCACCGGGGTTTGCAGGCACGATTTCGTTTTGGATTTCACTGACCATGTCTGAACCATAGGCCGTGGGCACGGACATGTCGCGCTGGTTACCATTGGCATCAAAGATGGTTCCACCCAAGCGACCGCCGATCGCGACTGGGGCGGCCGGAACGGCCAAGGCAGCAACAGTGAAGGTGTCGGCCACGCCCTGGGCGGCCGTAGCGGCCTGCAGGTTGGCGGCGGCGGCTTCGGTCCAACCATAGCCACCGAGTTCGGAATTCAGGTTGGCGTTGTCGGCCTTGACGTTATGGTTCACGGCCTTGGCTGCAGCGTTGTAGGCCCGGAGCCGATAGGCCATGAACTGGGGCACGGCGATGGCGGCCAAAATACCGATGATGGCCACGACGATCATCAACTCGACCAGGGTGAAACCCTTTTCATTGCGTCTGGGCAGTGTCATGAGAAAAACCTCCATTTGAAATGTGTGAATGCGTGTGGGGAACCATTCCCCTCATCCGTTGCCAATGGTAATCCAAGAACCATGCCGATGAAAGCCATAATTTTTTATTGATGAAATCAACATGTTATAGAAATATCAACGGTTCTCGATCGGGCCAAAAACCGAAAATTGTCCAAAAAAGAGACAATTTTCGTCCGTAGGGGCGGGTTTGAAACCCGTCCCCGATCTCAAACCCACCCTCAATTCCCCCCGGGCCCGGCCACAAACTCACCCGCAGGCCCCAGGGCCACCCATTCCCCGAACAGGTTCAAATAGCTCGATCGAACGAACGGCAACTCCCTTTCCAAATACGGATCGTTCAGGGAAAAGAACCTGACCGTCAGATCGCGTCCGGCCAGGACCTTGGCCGACATGTCCACCAGGGGCCTGCTCCCGGCCAGGATCCAGACCTCCCCGGCCCCTTCCAGGGCCTGCCGGAACACAGGCTCGTCCTCGGCCGAACGGACCAGGGCCCTGGGGCCCGGCATCCAGGGGACGAAATCGAGAAACCGGGTCCGGTCCGTGACCAGGGCCGCGCCTTCGGCCCGGACCGGAACCGGAAACAAACCGGCGTCGGTGTTCACGCCCAAAACCTCCAGGGTGATCTCCCGCTCCCGGGCCAGATGCTCGGCCGTTCTCAGAACCCGGCCCAGCTCCTCCGGAGGCAGGGGCGGACGGACGAATCGGTCCTTGAGCCTGAGAACCCTGGTCACGGCCTCGTCCAGGCGCGCCCGGGAAATGGCTCCGGACCGGGCCGCCTCCAATACCGGCTCCAGAAGCTCCTCGAAGGTGAAGGGGCAGGGCAGGTTCTCAGAGAAGAGCAATAGATCGCACCCCGCATTGACGATCTCCACAGTCAGAGAGGGCAGGTCGAAATGCTTGGACAGGGCCTGCATGTCCAGGGCATCGCTGATGACGACCCCTCGGAACCCGAGCATGGAACGCAGGATGTCCTGGAGCACGGCCCTGGAGGCCGTGGCCGGACGGTCCGGATCCAGGGCCGGGTAGAGGATGTGGGCGGTCATCACCGCCGGGGCCCCGGCCTCGATGCCGGACCGGAACGGAACCAGTTCCACGGCCTCCAGTTCGGCCAGGGTCTTGTGAAGGACCGGCAGGTCCAGATGGCTGTCCATGTCCACGTCCCCGTGGCCGGGAAAATGCTTCAGGCAGGAACCTTCACCGGCCAGGGCATACCCGCGCACGGCAGCCGCCGTCATTTCGGCCACCTGGTCCGGGTCCTCCCCGAAGCTCCGCACCCCGATGATGGGATTGTCCGGATTGCTGTTCACATCGGCCACCGGAGCCAGATCCAGGGACAGGCCCAGGGCGGCCAGTTCCGCTCCAGTGACCCGAGCCGCCTCGCAGGCGTTTGCGGTATCAGCCGTCCGGCCCAGGCCGTAGTTGGCCGGAAAGAGGGTCACCCCCGTGGTCAGACGGGTCACCCGGCCCTGCTCCTGGTCGATGGCCACAAGGACCGGGATCTTCAGCCGGGTCAGGGCCGCCGTCTCCTGGAGGCCAGCCGTCAGTCGGGCAACGCTCTCCGGATCGGGACAATTCTTGGTAAAGAGGACGAAACTCCCCACATGACGCTCGAGAATGCGCTCCACGGTCCGGCCGTCCAGGTCCGGGCCGGGAATTCCGATCATGAACAATTGCCCGACCTTTTCCTCCACGCTCATGGACCTGACCATTTCCTCCACGGCGTCCCGGCCGTCCTGATGCCGGGCCAGACAAGAACCCAGAAGCAGAAGGGCCGCAAGGCCCAGGGCCATGGCCCGAATCCGGCCGTCCTTTACAATCAGTCTTATCATATCTATCCTCGAACTCCTTGACATTTTGAACCTTTTCGCCCGTCGACATCGCCGGACACGACCGGAGCCAGTCCATGCCCGTTCCCCTTCCAACCCAGAGTTCAATCTATCCGGCATCCAAGATACTGGCAACCGATCAGGCCGGGAAACTGCGGACCGCCGTGACCGGAATTCTGGTCTTCACCAACGGCTGCTTCGATCTCCTCCACCCCGGCCATGTGGACTATCTCCACCGGGCCTCCCTACTGGGGGACATCCTCGTGGTCGGCCTGAACAGCGACGCCTCGATCCGCCGTCTCAAGGGCTCGTCCAGACCGGTCAACCCCCAGGACGACCGGGCCTTGGTCCTGGCCGGTCTGGCCAGCGTCGCCCATGTCGTCATCTTCGATCAGGACACCCCCCTGGAGCTGATCACGGCCCTGCAACCCGACGTCCTGGTCAAGGGCGGGGACTGGCCCGTTGAGACCATCGTCGGCCGCGAGGTCGTCCTGGCCCGTGGCGGCCGGGTCCTGAGCCTGGACCTTTTGCCCGGCCACTCAACCACCTCCATTCTGAAACGGATCCGGGCCGAACGATGAGCGCGCCATCCCTGTTTCGGACCAACCTGCCCTATTCCCTGGACAATCTCCTGAATATTCTGGAAAAAATGGATGTCCTGACCTCTGATCAGGTCCAGGCCGGACGAAAAAGGGCCCGGGAGGACTTCGGATTCGATCTGTCCGGGCCCGACGGCATGGACAATCTTCTCAAGCTCGGCCTGGCCCCGGCCGGGGTTTCCTGGCTTCCCCAGACCTCCAGACTGACGGAGGAACTGGTCGTCCGGACCGTGGCCAAGGCCCACGGCCTGGAGTTCAAGCGCATCGACCCCCTGGAACTCGATCTGGAGGTCAGCACCAGGACCATCTCCGAGAGCTTTGCCCGGCGAAACATGCTCGTTCCCATCCGGATTGTCGACGGCCTTCTGGAAATCGTCGTCTACAATCCATTCCGACCGGAACTCTGGG
The DNA here is from genome assembly GCA_009929795.1 of Deltaproteobacteria bacterium. Classification (NCBI taxonomy): domain Bacteria; kingdom Pseudomonadati; phylum Myxococcota; class Myxococcia; species Deltaproteobacteria bacterium. Next base: position 4,952 of record RZZR01000113.1, read on the forward strand.
AGGACATGGAGCGGGTCACCCATCTCCAGTACCGGGTCCATCTGGGCACCCGGGCCGACATCACCCGGCTCATCGACGAATTCTACCAGTTCCAGATGTCCATCAAGGCCGCCGAAAGCGAGTTCAAGGCCGCCGACGAACTGGGCAACCTCGAGGGCCAGGTCCAGGTCCAGCAACGGACCGACCCGACCACCCAGCGGCACATCATCAAGGCCGTCAACTATCTCATGCGCTCGGCCATCCGGGAGCGGGCCAGCGACATCCATCTGGAGCCCAAGAGGAACAAGAGCCTGGTCCGGATGCGCATCGACGGCATCCTCCACACGGTCCACACCCTGCCCATGTCCATCCACCAGGCCATCATCAACCGGCTCAAGGGCCTCTCCCGCATGGACATCGCCGAAAAACGCCGCCCCCAGGACGGCCGCATCCAGCTCATGCTGGATGCCGTCCCCACAGACGTCCGGGTCTCGACCATTCCCGTGGCCTTCGGGGAGAAGATGGTTCTCCGCCTCCTGTCCAGCGAGACCACCCTTCTCGGTCTGGACAGCCTGGGCATGACCGAGGCCCAGAGGGTCATCTTCGACCGGTTTCTGGCCTCCACCCATGGGCTGGTCCTGGTCACCGGCCCCACGGGCAGCGGCAAGTCCACGACCCTCTACTCGACACTCAAGGCCCTGGCCCGTCCCGAGATCAATCTGGTGACTATCGAGGACCCCATCGAGATGGTCGTCGAGGACTTCAACCAGATCGGCATCCAGACCAAGGCCGGCATCACCTTCGGCCAGATGCTCCGCCACATCCTCAGGCAGGACCCGGACATCGTCATGGTCGGGGAAATGCGCGACCTCGAGACGGCCGAGCAGGCCGTCCAGGCCGCCCTGACCGGACATCTGGTCTTCTCCACCCTGCACACCAACGACGCGGTCTCGGCCATCACCCGACTCCGGGACCTGGGGGTGGAAGCATACCTCCTGAACGCCTCCATCATCGGCTCCATCGCCCAGCGCCTGGTCCGGACCATCTGCCCGTCCTGTAAAGTTCCCTGTCGTATCGACGACCAGGCCCTCCGGGAATGGGGCGTGGCCGACCGCATTCCCGAAGGCCGGGCCTTCCGGGGAACCGGGTGCGAGCACTGCCGAAGGACCGGCTTCCACGGCCGTCTGGCCATCTTCGAGATCATCCCCTTCGACTCCGAGATCAAGGAGGCCGTCCGCTCCCACGCCGAACTGGCCGAACTCCGGGCCCTGGTCCGGACAAAAAAAATCCCGACCCTGTTTCAGGCCGGGATGGATCTGGTCCGTTCCGGAACGACCACCTTCGAGGAGGTCCTGCGCGTGGCCTCGGCCAACGTCGAATAGGTCTAATCCGGCTTGGTCTCCACGGTGGGCCGCACGACCTTGGCCGCCACCCGCTCCTCCCTGGTCAGCATGCCGTACACACCGGCGGACATCGGCACCCCGGCCTTGGCGATGGCCAGGACCTCGTTTCCGGCCGCCTCGAGAATCCGGAAATGGAAGTCCACCCGGTCCGGCATGACCGAGTAGGTCCCGGTCAGGACCAGGGACACGTTGGCCTTGTCCGTCAGTAGACGGCTCTCCTCCCTGGTCAGAATGATCTCCCCCGTCTCCGGGACCATGTCGATGTCTGCAGCCCTGCGGATTTCCCGGACCCGGTAGCCGTTCTGGACAAACCACATGGCCAGCTCCTCGGACGCATACCGGGACAGGCTTGAAGCCGTCTTGAGATCTCCCAGGTTCACGGCCGTGGTCACGACCATGACCGTGGACTCCGGAAGCACCCCCAGATCGATCAGGCGGTCCTCCAACTGGCTGTCCAGATCCCAGCCGACCTTCTGGGTCGGAAAGATTCCCGACCCGGCCCAGGCCGACCCGGCCCAAATCAGGATCAGGGCCGGAACCAGACAGTGCAGAAATGTTTTAGCGCTGAATCTGTAACCGCTTGGCATAGATCATGTCTTCCGTTCGTTGCAGTTCCGAGAGGCATTGAGCCCTAAACTCCTCGTTGCGGGCGATGGCCAAGGCCAGGACCAGCTTCTCCCGGGCCAGCTCGTAGCGGCCTTCGGCCTGGTAACGTCGGGCCAGATAGTAGTTGAACAAGGCCTCTTCATGATAGGGCACGGCCGTGGCCGTCGTGGCCGAACGGCATTGTTCGCAACACCACGCCATGGGCACGGGGGACAAAAATCCCAGGACCAGAAAAACCACTGTCGCGCGGATCATCATCCTCATCGTTCATCCCTCCGTCAATATGGGCTTTGATCTTGGGCGTAGTTGCGAACCTGCACGTCCACCGACTTGAGGCCCATCCCCGTTCTTCGGGCCAGCATCTTCCGCACGGTCGTGGTCTGGGGAATGACGATCATCCCTGTGGTCAGGACCAGGCCCGTTT
>RZZR01000114.1 GCA_009929795.1 Deltaproteobacteria bacterium
GACAACACCCCCTCCTGGGCCGAGGAATACGTCTTCTCCCAAACATTCGGCATCGCCCCCGACACAGCTGGCCTCGAAGTCATACATGCCGCCATGCCCGTGGATGAAAATGTCCGCGAATCCTATATCGCCCACTACAGCGCGGGCCGGGTTCCTTCCCTCATCGCTAAATCCTGGGCCTGTTATTGGTGCGCCCTGGGATGTCTAACGCCCGGGGACTACAGGCTCATCTGTCCTGACTGTCCGAGTGATGTGCAAAAGACAGCCAAGGAAATAGTGGACCCGGAGCACTTCGTCTTGAGAAGGACTGCCCCAATCTTCTGATTTAGGTCTTTCGATAACGCACCTCGAACGACGACATCGCATGATCGGGGAATACGACTGGAAACACTCGGACTTTGAGATATTGAAACTTGGGCAATCGGCCTGAGAGGAAAACGGCCCGGACGGAATCACCGTTCTGGCCGTTTTCTTTAGCGACCTGTTCCGGATTCGTCGGGCGACAGGGTTGGCCGACAGTGTTCCAACGGCCATGACCATTTCAAAAATTAGAAATATTGAGATTTTGTGAGTATATTTGAATTTTTATAAGAATAATTAACTATAAATGATATGATCTTGTTTAATCAATTACAGATCGATTTTATCGTTGATTTCAGTCTTTGCCTTTATTCGATCCATGCCTATCATGCCGACTTGTTAGCACTCATGGCCAACGAGTGCTAACAATCCACTCGCACAATCATAAAAATCGGAGGTAGACATGAAACTGAAACCTTTGCACGACCGGATCCTGGTCAAGCGTCTCGAGGAAGAAGAAAAGACCAAGGGCGGAATCATCATTCCCGACAGCGCCAAGGAAAAGCCCATCAAGGGAGAAATTCTGGCCGTTGGCCCCGGCAAGGTCGCCGACGACGGAAAGCGGGTCGCCATGACCGTCAAGGCTGGCGACAAGGTCATCTTCAATAAGTACGCCGGAACCGAGATCAAGATCGATGGTGCCGAGCAGCTCATCATGCGCGAGGACGACGTTCTGGCCATCATCGAGGCCTAGTTCCGGTCCTGCCCGTTTCAATCAAGAATCATAAATACAAGACAAGGAGAGACACATGGCTGCCAAAGTCATTCTATTCGACGCCAAGGCTCGTGAAAAATTGAAAAAAGGTGTGGACGTCCTGGCCGATGCCGTCAAGGTCACTCTGGGACCCAAGGGCCGCAACGTGGTCATCGAGAAGTCCTTCGGTTCTCCGGTCATCACCAAGGACGGCGTGACCGTGGCCAAGGAAATCGAGCTGGAAGACAAGTTCGAGAACATGGGCGCCCAGATGGTCAAGGAAGTCGCTTCCAAGACCTCCGATGTCGCTGGTGACGGTACCACCACGGCCACCATCCTGGCCCAGTCCATCTTTGCCGAAGGCGTCAAGCTCGTGGCCGCCGGCCGCAACCCCATGGCCATCAAGCGTGGCGTCGACAAGGCCGTCGTGGCCGTTGTCGCCGAACTCGAAAAGCTGGCCAAGCCCACCCGTGATCAGAAAGAAATCGCCCAGGTCGGCACCATCTCCGCCAACAACGATTCCACCATCGGCAACATCATTGCCGAGGCCATGAACAAGGTCGGCAAGGAAGGCGTCATCACCGTGGAAGAGGCCAAGGGCTTCGACACCACTCTGGACGTGGTCGAGGGCATGCAGTTCGACCGCGGCTACCTCTCCCCCTACTTCGTCACCAACGCCGACAAGATGACCTGCGAGATGGAGGATCCGCTGATCCTCATCAACGAGAAAAAGGTCTCCAACATGAAAGACCTTCTGCCCGTGCTCGAGCAGGTGGCCAAGGCCGGACGGCCCCTGGTCATCATCGCCGAGGACGTCGAGGGCGAGGCCCTGGCCACCCTGGTGGTCAACAAACTCCGCGGCACCCTGCAGGTGGCCGCCGTCAAGGCCCCCGGCTTTGGCGAGCGCCGCAAGGCCATGCTCCAGGACATCGCCACCCTGACTGGTGGCCAGGTCGTGTCCGAGGATTTGGGTATCAAGCTCGAGAGTCTGACCCTCGACGACCTGGGCAATGCCAAGCGCGTGGTCATCGACAAGGAAAACACGACCATCGTTGACGGCGCCGGCAATTCCGAGGCCATCAAGGCCCGGGTCAAACAGATCCGCAACGAGATCGACGAGACATCCTCCGACTACGACCGCGAAAAGCTCCAGGAACGCCTGGCCAAGATCGTCGGCGGCGTGGCCGTCATCAATGTCGGTGCCGCCACCGAGACCGAGATGAAGGAAAAGAAGGCCCGCGTCGAGGACGCCTTGAACGCCACTCGCGCAGCCGTCGAGGAAGGAATCGTCCCCGGCGGCGGCGTCGCTCTCCTCCGGGCCGAAAAAGCCCTGGAGAAGATCAAGCCCGCCGACGACGACGAGGCCGCCGGCGTCGAAACCGTCCGCAGGGCCTTGGAGGCTCCCCTCCGCCAGATCTGCGTGAACACCGGGTTCGAGGGTGCCGTGGTCGTGGCCAAGATTCGCGAAGGCAAGGATAGCTTCGGCTTTAACGCCGCCACCAGCGAATTCGAGGACCTGATCAAGGCCGGAGTCATCGATCCCAAGAAGGTCACCCGCACGGCCCTGCAGAATGCCGCTTCCGTGGCCTCCCTGCTCCTGACCACCGAGGCCGCCATCGCCGAGAAGCCGGAAGATAAAAAGGACATGCCCGCCATGCCGGGCGGCGGAATGGGCGGAATGGGCGGAATGTACTAGTCGAATCGACGAAATACGCCCTCCGAGAAACCAAAAGGGGGCCGGGAAAGCCCGGCCCCCTTTTTCGTTGTCGCGCAAGGATTACCGGTTCTGGACCAAATAGACTCCGATCAGGATGAACAGCACGCCCAGAATGCGGGAAAGGCTGACCGGGTTGGCCTGGTAGCCGAGGACACCGAAATGGTCCAAGGCCAGTGAGGCGCTCATCTGTCCGGCCACCACCAGGGCCACCATGGCCGTAGCCCCGAGCCTGGGGGCCAGAAATGTCACCGCGGCCACGAAAAAGGCTCCCAGACATCCCCCAAACCAGACCCACCACGGAGCGGACCGCGCCGCCGCCCATCCCGGACCGAATCCCGTCCAGATTGAGACGTACGCGATGAGGGTCAGGGTTCCCACTGCAAAGGAAACCGTCGAGGCCAGGACTGCAGAACCCAGATATCCGGCCAAACGAGCATTCACCCCGGCCTGGGCGGGCAAGGTGAACCCGGCCGTCACAGCCATGGCTATCAGGAACAGGGTGGTCTTCACGTCGTTCTCCTTGGCAGGGCGAGATTCTCCAGCTCCGCCGGAACGGGAAAAAGGGGATACATGATTTTCCCTCCGCTGGGCGAGAACCTCTGCTTGCGCCGTAACAATTTGATGGCCTTCAGATTCCGGCTGCCGATGGGATCCTGCCGGACCACGTCCGAACCTCGCCCGGCCTCCAAAACATCCACCACACACCGCAGAGACAAGTCGAGCATCTCGGCCAGAAAGGATTCGTCTCCGGCCGTGGACAGGTGGCCTTTCAGCAGCCACAGCCCGTTCTTCCACGACTTGGTTGCCAAAATGGACAATCCTCCCCTGAACAAGCGCTTACGGACCTCAAAAGGAAGCCGCCGTTTTCCGACTGCCTCCAGGAGAATCTTGTCGGCCTCGCCCAGGCCCAGCCGGAACAGAGATTGGGCCTGGTCGGCCACTCTGGGAACCTTCATGTCGGCCTGGGCCTCCACATAGGTGTGGCTGAATTTGCCCCCGGCCGGCGTGAAGCAGAGCATGTTGGGCACAAAGCAATTGTGGGCCACCACGTCCGCCCCCAAGTGGGAGAGATAACCCAGGGCAAAGGCCCGGAGAAAGGGCTCGCTGGCCTCGTCCAGAAGACGGAAACCAACGGCCCAGTTGTGGCTATGGCCTGGATTGAACCGGCTGCCCTTGCCGATGAAGATGTCCGCACTCAGGGCTCCGTAGAGAAAGGCCGTCGGATACCCTCGCATAATCTTGTAGATCGGAGCCGACAGGGCCAGTGCCCCGGTCAGGAGCTCGTTGCCCAGTGCCAGATGGACGCCCGGCCCCCAGGCCAGGGCCGGGTCCGGCCAGAGGACGAGAATCAGGACCAGGGGCAAACCCCGAGAAATCATTAAAAACACTGTCCGAATCACAGCAACGGGGCCACCATCCGCACCAACCCTTCGGCCATCTCCCGGGCCGGGCCGGCCTCCCTAGGCTCCAAAGGCCGACAATGGGCCAGAACCTGGGTTTTGACCCATTCCTCCACGGCCAGGACTTCCTCCCGTGAATAGACTAGGAGCATGGCTTCGTAGTTCAAAAACAGGCTGCGCATATCCATGTTCGCCGAGCCCACCTGGGCCACAGCCTCGTCCTGGATGACAACCTTGGCATGGAGCATGCCCGGGGTGTAGGCCATGACCCGGGCCCCCGCCTCCTGGATCTCACGCATGTACGTGGATCGGGCCACGTCTGCCAGAAAATGGTTGGATCGTTCCGGCACGATGAGCCGCACGTCCACCCCCCGGTGGGCGGCCAAGCGCATGGCCTGAGCCAGAGGATCATCGGGCACGAAATACGGTGTGACCACCCAGAACCGCTCCCGGGCCGAGAAGATGGAAGACAGGACCGCGTCGTAGAAGGGATCCCCGTCCACATCCGGGCCACTGGGAACCACCTGGACCACGGCTTGTCCTGCGTCAATTGCGGAATGGTCCGGGTTCCGGAGATCAAAATTGGACCCTCCGGCGAACATCCAGTCCAGCCGGAAAATCTCTGTATAGTGGCGCACGGCTGGCCCACTCAGGACAAAGGACAAATCCTTCCAACGATGGGCAATGGGCTGGGGACCGATGTATTCTTCGGCCAGATTCGTCCCCCCAGCCAGAACCGTCTCTTCGTCAACGACTACAATCTTGCGGTGGTTTCGCAAATTGGCCTGCCCCCGAAAAGGCAAATGAAGGACCGGCATGAAAAAGGCCACCTCCCCTCCGGCAGCCTTCAGGGGGCGGAGGAGCAATTTGGGTAGATGCAGGTTGCCCAAATCGTCCAGAAGAAGACGAACCCGAACCCCTCGGGCCGCAGCCTTGGTCAAAAGAGCCAAAACCTCCCGTCCCACGGGCCCCCGGCCCAGGATAAAGGTGGCCACGGACACGCTCTCCCTGGCTCCTTCGATAAGGGTCTTCAACCGTTTGAAGACCTCTTCACCGTCCTGGCAGAGTTGGAGATTGTTCCCCTCGGTGGCCCTAGGCAGACCGTAGGTCTGGAGCAGGCGGTCCAGCTGGATCGACTCGTTGGGCAGGGACTGGGGTCCGGCATGATCCTTGAGCTTGATCCTGGCCTTCTTGTGAGCCTCCTTGCGCATCTTCCGCCCCCCGAACATGACGTACAGGGGCACGCCCACATAGGGCATAAGAACAATCACCAGCAGCCAGGCGATGGTTCCCGATGGAGACCTGCGCTGCCGAATGATGTGTCCCACCAGTGCCGCGGCAAAAAGAAAACCGGCCACCAAAAGCACATGCCCGAGAACCAGTTCCCATTCATGACCAACGAAGGCCCATTCCCTGAACATTGTTCCACGCTCCCTGCTTCGAATCCATGCCGGCGACTCCGCCTTGCCTGCCGACCCGGCTTTCTCTATTGATACTTCATTTCCGAAGGGGAATAAAGGCCAAGCCTCGGCCCCGCACCGGACCATCCGGGCACCATCATGAAAAGAAAGAGAATCCTCATCATCTCCACCGGCGGAACCATTGGAATGCGTCGTACCAGCCGTGGATTTGCCCCCGAACCCGGTTTTCTAGCCGAGCAAATGGCGACCATGTCCGAACTCGGTCACCCCCTGATGCCCGAGTACTCCATCCACGAATTCGACCCCATCCTCGATTCGGCCGAGATGGGGCCCCGGGATTGGAATCGCATAGTCCAGGGCCTCTCCCGGAACTATGCTGATCATGACGGGTTCGTGGTCATCCACGGCACAGATACCATGGCCTACACAGCCTCGGCCCTGGCCTTCATGCTCGAGGGACTGGCCAAGCCGGTGATCCTGACCGGATCCCAGATTCCTTTGTGCGAGGTCCGCAATGACGCCCGTGACAATCTCATCACCTCCATGTTCTTGGCCGCCAACCATGACCTGCCCGAGGTCTGCATCTGTTTCGGCGGACGAATTCTCAGAGGCTGCAGAAGTGTGAAGGTCGATGCCGACGCTCTGGATGCCTTTGCCTCGCCCCGGTTCCCGGATCTGGGAACCGCTGGACGGAATATCCGTCTCCGATCCGATCTGATCCGCCCCGCCCCCGAACCGGGCACTCCATTGAAGACCATTCCGATGCTTGAAGCCATGGTCGGAGCCTTCCGACTCTTTCCAGGCATCTCGGCTGATTTCGTCGAGAACATTCTGGATCGACCCCTCAAGGGCCTGATCATCGAAACCTTCGGAGTAGGCAACGGACCGTCTCGAAACGAACGGTTCATCCAGGCCTTGAAAAAAGGTTGTGACCGGGGAACCGTTATCGTCAACTGCTCCCAATGCCTGCGCGGCCGGGTCGAACCTCATGGCTACGCCACTGGATCGGCCCTGACCCGGGCCGGGGTTGTCAGCGGCGGCGACATGACCGCCGAAGCCGCCCTGACCAAGCTCATCCTCCTGTTCAGCCGAGATCTTTCCCCCGACCAAGTCAAGACCGTCTTGCAATTCGATCTCCGGGGCGAGATGACCCCGGACACGACCGTCACCGAGTTCGGAGACCGTCTTGACATCCCCGACCTTTTGAGATTGAAAGACACCCATGCGCCATGATCTGCACTCTCCCCGGGCCATCCGCCACTTGTGGCGGCCTTTCTCGCTGCCTGCGGCCGGGTGCTAATAAACACCGGATACTTCCGTCACCCAAGGCCGCAGGCGAAAAGCCGGCGGCCTTTTTTTGTTCCGAAAACGAGTCGTCCAAAAACAAGTCCGTCCAAGGAGACCCCATGTCCAGAACAGCCCTACTTTTCCTACTTGTGGCCCTCGTTGCCTCGTTCCCGGCCCCGGCCATGTCCGCCGGAGATGTTACCCAGCTCCGATACGCCAACTTTCCCCCGGCCTCGACCTTTCCCTGTGTCCAGATGGAACGCTGGAAGGTCGAGGTCGAAAATCGAACCGAAGGCCGGATCGCCGTACAGACCTTCCCAGGTGGAACCCTCCTTGGTGCCAAGGATATGTTCCGGGGCGTCCAGATGGGTCAGACCGACATCGGCTGCGTAGGCCTGGCCTACCAACCCGGCGTCTTCCCGGTCAGCAGTGCCGTCGAACTTCCC
>RZZR01000115.1 GCA_009929795.1 Deltaproteobacteria bacterium
CCCCGGTCGGCCATGGCTTCCACCGGAAGACACCCCTCGAAATGAATCTCGTCCTCGAAGTCCCTAGCGGACACCCGTCGGCCTGATCGCAGTTCCATGACCAGGTTCATGTATTCAGCCTCGTCCATCGGGCAGTTCAGATAGTCCTTTTCTTCTGGATTGTACCTAGAGGCCCAGAAGGCCCGGGACATATCCACCGACGCAGCGACCACGATCGGGGCGATTGCATCGTAAAAATAGAGGCCGACCGACCCGACCAGCCGCTCCAGACTGACCGTCAGACTCTCCGAGGCCAGAGGCCCAGCAGTCACGATGACTTTGTCGAATCCGTCCAGGACCGAGTCGTCCAGCCCGAGAACCTCCCGACGAACGATCCGTACCAAGGGCTCGGCCTCCAGCCTTGAAGTGACGTGGTTGGAAAAAAGCCTACGGTCCACCGCCAGGGCCTTGCCGGCCGGCACCACCGAAACCTCGGCCGCCTCCATGACCAGACTGCCGAGTTCGGCCATCTCCAGCTTGAGCAGGCCCACCGCGGATGTCTCCTCCCTGGAACGCAGGGAATTGGAACAGACCAGTTCGGCCAAACCCGGTTGGCAATGGGCCGGGGAGAATCGCGAAGGCTTCATTTCGAACAAGACACTTCCGATTCCCCGTCGGGCCAGTGCCCAGCAAGCCTCGCAGCCGGCCAATCCTCCTCCGACAACGGCCACTCGGGGCACTGGCCAAGGCTTGCTACCATCGTCATCGATCATGACACCTCCCCATTCACCGTTTACCATCACGGATTTACCTTTGAGCGATTATTTCTCTCTTCGCGACTTCGATCAGCGTACCTGGGGTCTCTAGCGACAAAACAAAGCACACTTCGCGGCGGAACAGGTGCCGGTCGCACACTGACCATCCGCCGACGTGTAAGGAGGACGCAATGGAAGAAAACAGTGCCGCCTTGGATTCCCTGCTACACGAAGAGCGAGTGTTCAGGCCATTGCCTCAGATGGTCATCGAGGCCAACGTCAACCCTCAGGAATACGAGGCCGCGGTCAGGAATGCCAACGAGGACCATCTGGCCTATTGGGAAGATGCGGCCAAGGAACTGGACTGGTTCAAGAAATGGAAGCAGGTCCTGGACGACTCCAACAAACCGTTTTTCGACTGGTTCCCTGGAGCCAAATGCAACATCGTCTACAACGCCCTGGACAGACACATCACAACGGCCAACAAGAACAAGCTGGCCCTGATCTGGGAGGGCGAAGCCGGCGACACCAAAAAATTTACTTACTATGAACTCTACCGGGCTGTAAACCGCTTCGCCAACGCCCTTCGCTCTCTGGGCATCAAGAAGGGCGACCGGGTCATCATTTACATGCCCCCTCTGCCCGAGGCCGTCATCTCTATGCTGGCTGTGGCCAAGGTCGGAGCCATCCACTGCTTGGTCTTCGCTGGCTTTTCGGCCAAGGCCCTGCGTGATCGTATAAACGACGCCGAGCCGCGGCTCATCATCACCGCCGACGGATTCTACCGCAACGGTCGGGCCGTCAACCTCAAGACCATCGTCGACGAAAGCCTGGTCGGAGGATGCGAGTGCGTCGAGACCATGGTCGTGGTCCACCGAGCCAATGTCGAGGTCGAGATGCAGGACTCCCGGGACATCTGGTACGACGCTCTGGTCCGCCAGGAAAGCCCGGAATCGCCCACCGAAATCATGGACGCCAACGACACCCTCTTCCTGCTATACAGTTCGGGAACTACGGGCAAACCTAAGGGTATCGTCCACGCCCACGGCGGGTACATGGTCGGTATCAACCGAAGCCTCAACTGGGTCTTCGACATCAAACCCACGGACATCTTCTGGTGCACGGCCGACGTGGGCTGGATCACGGGCCACAGCTACGTGGTCTACGGACCGCTCATTGCCGGCACGACCACCGTTCTCTACGAGGGGCACCCCCTCTATCCTCAGGCCGACCGCATGTGGGACATCATCTCCAGGTACGGAGTCACCATCCTCTACACGGCCCCAACTTTGATCCGCATGCTCATGCGCTTCGGAACCCAGTATCCCAAGAAGCACGACCTTTCGACCCTTCGTCTGCTCGGATCGGTGGGCGAGCCGATCAACCCCGAGGCCTGGGTCTGGTACTACAAGAACATCGGACGCTCCGAGTGTCCGGTCATGGACACCTGGTGGCAGACCGAGACCGGATCGTTCATGATCAGCCCCTTCCCAGTCTCCCTCTTAAAGCCCGGGTCGGTCAACAAGCCTCTGCCCGGCATTGAGGTAGATGTCGTTGACAAGGACGGACAGCCTGTTCCCCCCGGCATGGGAGGTCTCCTGGTCGTCAAGAAGCCCTGGCCGTCCATGCTCCGGGGTCTGTACAAAAACCCCGACCGATACGTCGAGACCTATTGGAGCAAGATCCCCGGAGTCTATCTGGCCGGGGACATGGCCCGCAAGGACGAGGACGGCTATATCTGGATCCAGGGCCGCTCCGATGACGTCCTGAACATCGCTGGTCACCGCATCGGTTCAGCCGAACTGGAGAGCGCCCTGGTCTCCCATAGGACCGTGGCCGAGGCTGCGGTCATCGGCATCCCCGACCCCATCAAGGGCGAGGTTGCCAAGGCCTTTGTCATCCTGAGCGAAGACGCCGGGGTCATCGAGGACCAGGACGAGCTGATCAAGGCCCTCAAGACCCATATCCGCAAGGAGCTCGGGCCCGTGGCCGTGGTCAAAAGCATCGAGATCCGGGAAAAACTCCCCAAAACCAGGAGCGGGAAGATCATGCGCCGCATCCTCAAGGCCCAGGAACTGGGCCAGGAAGTCGGCGACACCTCCACCTTGGAAGACTGAATCGGCCTTCCTCCCAGACCGTTACATGGCCGGCCCGCAAAGCCGGCCTTTTTCATTGTGTGACTTCGGCATGATTTTTTTGTCTACGGGTGAACGGTCCTTGCACATATCCAGAACTAAATGTAGGGTGCGCATCCACAAACAGGCTGGTACAGCCGGAACGAATCGTCTTTGCCTCTGATCCGTCGCATCACCTTTACGAGGAGGAAGGAATGAACTTTATCATTAGATTGTTCTGCGTCGTTGCAGCCGCGTCGTTCACGATCGGTTGCGCCAACCAAGTCCCCCATCCGGTCACCTACGAATACAGCGAGCAGCAGAAGATGCAGGCGGCCTATCACTGGGACCTCCTCGCCAAAGACGTGGCGGAAGACATCCATCAGGCCTTCATGACCAAAATTGGTTCTGTGCATTCCATCTATCTGGCCCAGAACACCTCCACCCAATTCAACAAGGCCTTCTACGAACTCTTGTCCGAGGCCTTGATCGACAGAGGCATGACCATCAAGCTCCGGCAGGACGGCTCCATGCACATCGAATACAATGTCCAGATGCTCTATCATCCCGAACGCAACAACCAGATGTCTCACGGCTGGAGGCAGACTTCCATGCCCCATAGGGAGGTCATCGTCACCGCCAGCGTCATCGACGGAAACATCTGCCTGGCCAAGGTCAACTCCATTTACTACATCAATGATCTGGACCAGGAGATGTACAGGGTACTCCGAGTTGACACCGGAGAAAAAGACTTCAGCGTGACCAACTAGCCAAACACGGAAGAACGCCATGAACATACTGAAAACGTCGGCCCTCTGCCTTATCGCCCTTATCCTGGCCGTAGGTTGCACGGCTTTGAAACGACAAAAACAAGATGTCACCGGGCCGCCCCCGGTCGATCTCATCGCCGAGGCACGGAACGCATCAGCGGACCTGACCGCCGGTCTTCTTGCCAACATGCAGCCCGATGTGCCCATCATCGTCACCAGCCTTGTCAACGTCGATAATGTCCAGGAATCCTCGCGATTCGGTCGTATCTTCTCCGAACTTTTGGCTTCCGGCCTCTCCCGTCAGGGTTTTCTGGTCAAGGAGCTTAAGATGTCCCAAAAGGACATCTTCGTCCGCAAACAATCCGGGGAATTCGCTCTCTCCCGTGATCTGCGGGACATCGCCACCAATCAGAACGTTCAGGCCGTGGCCGTCGGAACCTACGCCGTGGCCAGCAGCACGGTCTACGTCTCGGTCAGGATGATCGGCAGCGCCGACGACCTGCTCATTTCCTCGTGGGATCAGGCCATTCCTCTGGACTCCAACATCAGGGCCATGCTTCGCAAGCCCGAGGCTCCGGAAACGAGCGTCGGAAGTCTGTCCCAGACCAACTGAACTCTTTCGGCGGGCCGCCATGAAGGCGGCCCGCCACCCTCATGTCCCATTTTTCCCGTCTGGCCCTCTGCCTCGGCCCGCAGGGCCTGCAAAGGCTCATGCGCTCCTGGATCCTCGTCTGCGGTCTCGGTGCCGTGGGATCCATGGCAGTCGAGGCCCTGGTCCGATCGGGCATTGGCCGCTTGACCCTGATCGACTTCGACCGCTTCGATTCCACGAACATCAACCGCCAAATTCTGGCCCTGGACTCCACAGTCGGCCATTCCAAGGTTTCAGTCACGGCCGGCAGGGTCAGGGAAATCGCACCCGACTGTATGGTCGAACCATTAGAGATATTCCTGGACGCCGCCTCCGTGCCCTTGGTGCTCGAACGTCCGGCTGACGTCATCATCGACGCCATCGACACTGTGGCCTCCAAGACCGAGCTTCTGCTCCGATTGCAGGCATCCGGGCGGGCCGTGGTCAGCAGCATGGGTGCGGCCCTCCGCATGGATCCCACCCGGGTGCGGGTGGACGATCTGTCATCCACCCGGGTCTGTCCTCTGGCCAGGACTATTCGCAGGACTCTGGCCTCGCATGGAGTTACCACCGGCATTAGATGCGTGTTCTCCGAGGAACCCCCGATCAAATCGACCCGGCTCCCCCCCCACGAATCAAACGGACTGCTGGATGCCCCGGGACCCCGGCCTCTTGGAAGCTTCATGCCTGTCACCGCCGCCTTCGGCCTGGCCGCCGCGGCCGAGGCCATCCGGCTGATCCTGGACACCGAACCCGACAGGCCTTGAACTTCTGGACCGGCCGGTCTAGCTTGGCCGAAGAAAGAGCCGCACGATCTCCCAATCAAGGACTCAGCATGGAAACACTGCAACTTATGACTTCCCGGCGGGAGGAATTGCTGGACATCACCCCCCTGGTGCGGGAGGTGATTCGGCGCAACGGACTGGAATCTACCGTGGTGACCGTGTTCAGCCCTCACACCACAGCGGGCCTGACCATCAACGAGGGAGCCGATCCCAACGTCTGCCGAGACATCCTTGCCCACTTGAAGGTCATGGTCCCGGAGCGTGCCATGTTCCACCATGCCGAAGGCAACAGCGACGCCCATCTCAAGACGGCCCTCGTGGGTTCATCGGTGCAGGTCATCGTCCACGAAAAAATCCTCTGTCTCGGAACCTGGCAGAAGATCTTCTTGGCTGAATTCGACGGCCCCCGTCCCCGGCAATGCTGGGTTCAATGGATTCGTCAGGAGCGACCATGAAGACATTCAGAACGACCGCATGGCCTGCGGCTCTCATCGCCCTTTTTGTCCTGGCGCTGTTCGGAGCCGGATGCGCCAAGAAACAGGCCCCTCCCACGTATCGAAGTCCGGAAAAACCCCGGCTGGTGCCTCAGATCTGCCCTCCGCAGGACCAGACGCCCAGACCCGCCCCTTCAAAGCCGGCCAAGCCTCCCACGGGAAAGCCCTACGAGGTCTTCGGACAGACCTACCATCCTCTGACCGACGCCTCGGGCTACTCCGAAACAGGGGTGGCCTCCTGGTACGGGCCCAAGTTTCACGGCAAGCGTACTGCCAGCGGGGAAGTCTTCAACATGTACGAGCCGAGTTGTGCCCATCGCGTCCTGCCCATGCAGACCAAGGTCCATGTCACCAATCTTGAGAACGGAAAGACCATCATAGTCCGGGTCAACGATCGTGGCCCCTTCGCCAAGAACCGGATCATTGATCTTTCCTACGAGGCCGCCAGGCAATTGGAGATGATCGGTCCGGGAACGGCCCGAGTCAGCGTCAGAGCCGAGGGCAGATGGCCGCACGGAATCCCCGGAACCTTCTATGTTCAGGTCGGATCCTTCTCTATAAGGGCCAATGCCGGAAACTTGCGCGAGAGGCTAGCTGCCCTCGGATACTCCAGGGCCAGAATGGTCCAGGTCGTAATCGACGGGCAGACTCTCTACCGGGTCCAGGCCGGTGTGTTCACCACCCTGGAGGAAGCCGAACGGGCCAGAAATCGCCTGATGGAGATTTCCCCGTCCAGCTTCGTCATAGCGGATTGAGTTCGTTTCTGAACTTACGGGAGATGCGAAAGACCACCACCTTGCGGGGAGGCAGGGTGATGGTTTCGCTCGTCTGGGGATTCCGCCCCTTGCGGGCGTTCTTGTCGTAGGCCTCGAACTTTCCAAAGCCGCTGCTCAACAGGGCGTGGTCTTTCTTGATGGCCTTTTTAATCAGATCGAGAAGACCTTCGACCAGGGTTTTGACCTCGGCTCGGTTCTTGGTATCCAAGGTGTCATAGATGGTGTCCACGATGTCGGCCTTGGTCAGCGTCTTGGGTTCGGTCATGACTTCCTCCTTCTCGAGGGGAAACGTTTTGCTATCCCCCCAAATTCATTATTGAACGAATCTGGCACGGAAGAGAACCCATGTCAACGGCCAAAATCGACCGATCACAGACCGAATCCGCTCGGATCACGGTCCCCTTTCCTGAGCCACGCTCCCTGCGGGGGCCCATCCTACCAGTGTTCATTCCCTTCTACGGATGCCCCCGCCGCTGCGTCTTTTGTGCGC
The DNA here is from genome assembly GCA_009929795.1 of Deltaproteobacteria bacterium. Classification (NCBI taxonomy): domain Bacteria; kingdom Pseudomonadati; phylum Myxococcota; class Myxococcia; species Deltaproteobacteria bacterium. The sequence continues at coordinate 6,795 of RZZR01000115.1, forward strand.
AAGACCGCCAGACTGGAACCGGATCCCCCACTCTGGACCAGATATTGGAGCGGCTCCGGTCCGATCTTGACCAGACAGGGGCTCCCATGGCCGTCGGTATCTTCGGCGGAACCTTCACGGCCCTTCCCGAGCGCTGGAGGACCGCCTTCCTGGCCTGCATCGACCCATACAAAAAAAAGGGAATCGTCACGCATGTCCGCTGTTCGACCCGGCCCGACACCGTGTCCATACGGGAACTTGAGCGGATGCGAAAAATGGGACTGGACATGGTCGAATTCGGGGCCCAAACATTTGACGATGACTGCTTATCTCGCTCGAATCGAGGCCACGGCCGATCCGAAATCCTGGCCGCCTGCGCCATGGTCAGGCAGGCGGGACTTGAACTCGGCCTACAACTCATGCCCGGCATCCCGGGGCAAACTCCGGACGGATTCCACCGGGATGTTGATCAGGCCATAGCCCTCGGGCCCGATATCGTCCGCCTCTACCCATGCCTGGCCCTCAAAAA
>RZZR01000116.1 GCA_009929795.1 Deltaproteobacteria bacterium
GGCGAGGACTACTCCCTGGTGCTGATTCCGTGGCGTCCTCCAGAGGAGTACCGGAAGATGCTGCAGGAGTTTACCAAGGCCGTGTTCTCCTCCCGAAAACGGAAGATCCTGATTAGCCATGTCTCCCTGGCGGAGGGGAAGGTCTCCCCCTCCCAGTCCATCCACCAGCCCATCCGTGTTGCGGACCTGTGCCCCGAAGCCTACCAGCACGTTTTCCTTGGGGACTACCACGCCGCCCAGATCCTGCCCGGAGTAGAACACGTTCGCTACCTGGGAGCCCCGATTCCCCATACCTTCGGGGACTACGACAACGTTGGACCCTGGTTGTTTGACACTGGGTCTGGGGGTCTGACCCCCCTGCAACTACCGTCCTCCTACCCTTCCTTCCGGAAGTGGGCGGTCACAGGGGAGGCGGGACTCCCTCTCCCGGGCTACACGCCGGGGAACAGGAACCGGATCCTGTGCCCCATCGAGATCATGGGTCTGGTGAAGGCCGCCTATCCAGATGCCGAGATTCATCCTGTGGAGCAGGAGATCAAGGTCGAAGGGAGCAGGATCGAGAAGGCAGAGACCTTGACCCCCCAGGACATATTCTCCAAGTGGAGGTCCGCACAAGGGCTCCCGGTGAAGCCCTGGCAGAAAATGGGGGAGCACTACTTGTTGGAGGCCGGAAGATCATGATCCCAGAGAAGATGGTTATCGAGGGCTTTCAGTCCTATCTTCGCAGGACGGAGGTCCGCTTCTCCCCCGGGGTCAACGCTATCTTCGGCAAGGTTGGGGACGGGAAGAGTTCTGATTCCAACGGAGCCGGCAAGTCGGCGCTGATGCCCAATGCCCTGACCTGGATCCTGTGGGGGCAGGTGCCCTCCGGGGAGAGGGCCTCGGACTTGATGCATTGGGATGCCGAGCGCATCTTCGGGGAGGTCTTCCTTGCGGGAAGGGGCGGGTCTTTGCGTGTAGCCCGCCTGAAGACCCGCAAGGGGTCGGAAACCGTTGACTTCACCTGGAACGGGGAAGAGTTCAAGCTCGACCTCCGCCCTGCGCAGGAGATGCTGGAAGAAATCTATGGCATCTCCTGGGATGTGTACTGCAACGCCATTGTGGTGGACTCCACCTCCAAGGCCACGCAGTTCGTAACCGCCACCCCGGGACAGAGGATGAAGCTCCTCGGGGAGATGATCCCCTACGACGACTTGTTCCAGAAGGCGGGCTCTGCTGTCCAGAAGGACATTCTGAAGTTGGAGGAAGACCGCCGGCTGCAGGCGGGCATTCGGGAGCGGGTGGTGGCGGAACTAGTTCGGGCCCAAGCATCCCTCTCCCGGGTTGTAACCTCGGTAGCCGGGGAGACCCATCGGGTGCAGCAGGAAAAAGCGGTCAAGGAGAAGCGTCTGCGGGAGTTACAGTTGGAGTTGGAGCACAACAAGGAAATCCTGATGGCCCCTCCTCCGGCAACCATTGCCGACCTCCAGGTCAAGAAGAACGAGGCCCTGAACCGGCAACAGAGGGCGGCCGTGGATGTAGGAAAATACCGGGCCCAAGCCCAGGTGGAGGTCCGGGGAGCGGGGGAGGTGTGCCCCACCTGTCGGCAGGTGGTGGCCCAGACGGCCGCCCTCCACCTCCGTCAGGAGAGGGAGCAGGCGGAGCGTCTTCTGGCATCTGCGGCCGAAGACCTCCAAGGATCCGCCAAGGAGGTCGGGGTCCTGGACTCGGCCATTCAGAGTGCCCTGCAGACCATCTCCGCCCGGAAGACAGCCGAGGCTTCGGTGCAGAGGATCGAACAGGATATTCGGATGCTGAACCTACAGGAAGAGCCAGCATCCCTGGAAGCCCTGAAGAGGGAGCACAAAATCCATGTCGATCTGGTAAAGTCCCTGGCGGAGGGTCTGCAGGCCAAGGACAAGGAAATCGAGGAGATCGAGAACCGGATCCCCCTCCTGCGGAAGTTGGCCAAGGGCTTCCAGCAGGACCTCCGGAACATGCTGCTGGACGACATTCGCCAGGTGCTGGCCTACTATGCCGACAAGTACCGCTGGATTCTGTACGGGGACAACATGACCGTGGAGTTCCCTCCGACCACGGCTACCGGCAGGGAGAAGTTCGACATCATCTTCCGGACCGGAGAGAACGTCAACAAGCTTCCGTCCAAGGGACAGAAGTTCAGAATGGCCCTGGCCGTGATCCTGGCATTGCGGAGGGTGCTTATCTTTGGGAACCGGACCCCGTTTGAATTCCTGGTCCTCGACGATCCGATGGGGGAGTTGGACGACACCGGCCTTCAGTGTCTCTACAAGTTGATGCAGAACCTCCGGGAGGAGATCCCTTGTGTGCTTACCACAGCCCCCCGTAGACTGGAAGGGGTGCACTTCGACTCTGAGGTGTGGGTGGAGTTCCAAAACCGGGAGAGCCGGATTGTGAAGGAGGAGTTGTGAAGGAGGAAGTCAAACTTTATTATACCTACCCCGGTACCAATGGCAGTGCGGGCCACCCGTCTTTGAGTTTCGGAGGCCGCCGTGGGGAGGAAATCCTACAGGCGACCACGGGATTCACACTGGATTTGACCCTGCAGAGGAACGATCCCAGGGACCTTGCACAGGTATGGCCTCTGTTTCCTAGCTTCTCCCCGGAGCGGCTGTTGGCGGGGGCCGTGATTTACAGGTCCCTGGTGTTGAAGAACATGGGGGAGCGGGCTACAAGCGTGGAGTTGTGGGTGGTCTCCCCTCCCTCGGGGGTAGAGATCGCAATCTCCCTGCCCGGCCCTGCCCCGTTTCCGGGCATTTCCCGGGAGACAGAGGACCCGGGCGGGGTTTTCTCCGTCCCCACCCCCGGAGCCCCCCTGGCGGTCGCTGCAGCCCTGGAGGAGGAGGAGGAAGTGGGGATCTGGATCCGCATGACCGTACCCCCGGGCCAGAGTCCTTTCTACGATGACACGTGGAATCTGTCGATCTCGGCTGCCGAATTTACCAACTACCCGACCTGGAAGTTCCGACACACCCTGGAATCGGGGGTAGCCCGCCTCCTGGCCGTGTCCCCCGGGTTGAACATCCCCTGTCGAGCAGGGTCGGTCGAGACCTTCTCGATCTACACCTACACGACCGAGGGCATGGCGGTGGACCCTGGGGGTTGGAGGGTGGAGGCTGTCGTGGTGGGGCCGGATTCCGTTGGGGTCCTCGCCTCCTACTCCCAGACCTACTCCAGGTCTTTCAAGGAATCTCCGCTGGAAATCCTGGGTCTGTGTTCTCGAGTAGGGCAGGGGGAGTACCGCTTCGACTTCTTCCCTAGAGCCCCGGGGTTCTACACGATCACCTTCTACACGGAGAACATCCAGACCAAGCTAGAAAGGAACGTTGTCCTGTGAGTCGGAGAAAGAACAATCCTCTGGCGGGGATCCCTCTATCCGGGACTCTGAACTTCCAGTTCTGGGTCCCGGGCAGGCCCCAGCCCAAGGCCAGACACCGGGTGGCCGCCCGGGGAGGGAAGGCGTTTGCCTTCAACGACCCGCGAAACCAGACCCGGGAGTCCTACATCCGGGAGTGCTGCCTTCTGGCCCTGGAGAAATTCCCCCTCAAGGATCACTTCCCGATCCCCGCAAACGGGTACGCAGTGCGGGCCGCCATCTACGCCCTGTATCCTCCGGCGGCAAACTGGTATCCGGGACTCCGGTACACGAAGAAGCCGGACTGGGACAACATCGGTAAACTACCCTGGGACGCCCTCTCCGGGAGGGATTCGGGGCGGCCCCAGTTGCTGTTTCTGGATGACCAGATCATCGACTCCTGTCCGGTCCACAAAGCCTACTGGGACCCCCGAGACGACCATCCTTGGGGTCCGGGCTATCCGAAGGGGCCGGGAACCCTGATCTGCATGGAGGTCCAACCCCAGCTTCGCAATCCGGCCCTGGCCCCGGCGGGATTGTTCACCTGCTTGAACTGCGGGCGGGACGACTTCACCGGAGAGAAGCAGTGGAAGGCCCATACCCGCCGCTGTGTTGACTCTCTTTAGAGTATAAGGTAGGATAGAGCCATGCAGTTGAACTCTTGGGACAAGAAAGTGAACGTGACCCTCTACATGGAAACGAGGCACGTTGAGACGTTGGATCAGTTGGCCGTGTCGGCCGGAGTCTCCCGCCAGTGGGTGCTCCGGGAGATCCTGGAAAAGGTGCTCACTTCCGCTTCTTTGGAAGTGGCTCCTCCTCGCCTGAATCTCTGATCCCCCGTCTGCACTGAAGACTCCGCTCCCATCTGGTGAAGTGGACATCCACTTCGCCTTCAAGGTTGTCCGCCAAACGGCGCAGGAAGTTCCCGTTGCGTCCGAGATACTTGGCGGAGTTCCGCAGGATGGAGAGGAACTCCGTCCAGCAAATGGTCGCCCCTACGAGGTAGGGAACGAAGTCATCGAAGCCGTAGCTGTTCAACAAGAACGTCCAGGAGGCCCCCAAGGCGGCCCACCATAGCAGCAGCTTCAGGACAGAATACTTGCCCCGGGAAGTGCTGTATTTGTGCTCTTTCCAGGCTAGCAGCGAGCCGGTGATCCAGTCCCCCGCCCACAGTACGGTAACGGCAAAGAACAGGGGGGAGGACGTGAAGTTCGCGATGTGCATCCCGTAGGTGGCCCAGAAGGTTCCCGTGATCCCGATCAGAGCCCACTTCACGTACCCGAATACCCCCTGTCCTTCACCCTGGAATCCAAGCATCTGAGCAAGGGTGCCCCACAGGTAGTTCACCATTGAATAATACCTCCTGAGCATCCCCCGGTCTATCTATGCCGTGGCGACGAAGATCTCCACCTTGCAGGCGGCGGTGTTGGCCTCGGCGGCGATGGTGTCCAGATCGTTGAAAGCGGCGAAAGCCCCGCCGGCAGTGTCCACTTCGATTGCCGGGTGGCTCAGCACGAAGAACTCACCGGGATCCAGCTTGATGTAGGCGGTTTCGGCCCCGGTCTTCTGCAGGCGCAGAGTAACGTAGTTGGTAGCGTCGGCATTCCTGAAGCGGGCGTAGCGGAAGTTGGCCCGGACAATGGTCCCTCCCGCCGGGGCCGCCCCCATAGTCAGCAGGGTCTGCATGGATCCTGTGGCTACATTCAGGGTCTGTCGGTAGGCATAGTTTACGTCGGTGTAGGTCAGCGACCGCACCGCTCCCAGGTTGTCCCCATCCAGGGTCAGGGTCTCAGTAACCGATACCGTGAGGGTAGAAGCCATTTCATCGGACCTCCTTTTAGCAGTTCAAAGTCCACCAGGATCCCCCGTAGGAAACTACCTGCACATAGGCCAGGGGGAACTCCAAGTAGCCGGCAGGGTCCCCATCCACAGTAGATCCCCCCTGTCCGACTACGTACACCAGATGCGACGAGGTATCCACTTTTTTTACATAGACTCTCCGGGAAAAAGAGTCGATCACAGGCAAGGTGACTGTCACGTCCCCGGAAGAAGCATCCACCAGCACCGCATCTATGTTGGCTTCTACCGTATAATCCGCCGCCTTGAGGACAGTCCTGTAGCGGTTCCCGCCCCCGGGGGAGAGTTCCGCCCCATCGTAAACTAGGGAGTCTCCGGAATCGATCCCTGAAACAGAAACAGGAATGCTGCGGATCTTGGCGGCATTCCACTGCTCTTCGTCTTCCGGGGGGCGGTCAGAGACCGTGTTCAGTCGCGCCCCCAGGCGGGTTACGGGCATTTTACCTCCTGGGTAAGGCGGGGCCTCCTCTGGTCAAGTTCCCTGGAAACACCGGCAGAGGAGGCCCCAGAAGGCGGGACTAGGCCGTGGTGGAGATGATCCGGTACTGGATCCACACGTTTGCAGACTCAGTTCCGGCCCCGTCCGCGAACACGGCGTCGGCGTTGGTGATCACCAGGGCGTTGGCGGAGATGTTGGCCGAAGCGGCGGCGGCATCCACAGGCAGCCTGCGGACGATCTCCGTTCCCGCAGCCCCGGTGAGCAGAGCAGCAGCGATGGTTGCACACACGTCGGCTCCGGAGGCGTACTTGATCGAGATCGCCCCGCCTCCGGAGATGGCAGTTCCTGTCCGGTTGGCCTCGAAGACAATGGAGTCCACGATGATGGCCTTGTTGGCTCCCGGGGAGGAGATCAACAACTCCGGCGTGGTGTACATGGTCTTCAACTGCGCCAGGGTCAAAGGCACAACCACCGTCCTGCCCTGGAGGGCCGGGGGAAGCTGCACCAGTTCCGAACTGGCGTCGAGGGTAGCCAGCCCGCTGGCCGAGGCCGTAGGCAACCACCCGATGTCCAGCTTGTTGGCCCCATCAGAAATGGGGATCGATGCCGCAGTCGGGGTTGCCGTAGCCGAGGCAGGGTTCTCAACCACCTTGGACCCCGCGTCCAAGGTGGCCAGAGTGGAGGCCGATCCTCCCCAACTGGAAGCCAGCTTGCCGCCGGCATCCCCGAGAGGAATCTTCCCGGCCCCTCCGGCCTCCTGTGCGTTGGCGGGATTTTCGACCACCTTGACCCCGGCGTCCAAGGTGGCCAGAGTGGAGGCCGATCCTCCCCATCCCGCAGCCAATTTCCCCGCCCCATCAGAAATGGGGATCGAGGCCGCAGTAGGGGTGGCCGTGGCCGAAGCCGGGTTCTCGACCACCTTGACCCCGGCGTCCAAGGAAGCATACCCGGAGGCGACCCCCTTGTGGGCCTGCACCTCGACGGTGTGGGTGGCTCCGGAATCCCGGTAGGTCATGACATCGGCTGCGATCCGAATGTCCTGGTCTACCACCAGGGCCGTGTCGGTGATCTGCCGGGCAGGAGTGTCGGCGTCTCCGTTGGCATCGATGCCGACCAGACCCTCAGAATCGAACAGGTTGGTAGGGGGGAGCGTAGAGTTTTGCGACACCCTCCCCGGGATGTTGAATCGTCGCATTCTATGCCTCCTTGCGGTAGGAAATCAGGTAGTTGACCGAGGTATTGGCCGACGCCAACCCCTTCAAGGCCGCCCCGGCCCGCAGGACGATGCCTCCGTTGCCCCCGAAGGTCTCCTCGAAGGTTTCATTGGCGGCCAAGGCGAGATCGGTCAGGAAGTTCGCAGTCGCATCGTCGGTATCCCCGGAATCCACATGCCGGAGGGTCACGGTGCGGGCGTTGTTGCTG
>RZZR01000117.1 GCA_009929795.1 Deltaproteobacteria bacterium
CTGTCCATCAATTGCGGGACGATCTTCAATCTCGTGGTTCTGATCTGGCTGCGCCTGCTGGCCAGATACAGCTTCGCGCCATGGAGGTGGGTCAAACGGGCCTTCCCTTATCTCTTTAAGGTGGCCTTGCCAGCGGCCCTGATGCAGCTTGTCTGGCATTCGGCCTATATGGTTTTGTTCGCCATCACCGGCAGTCTGCCAACGGGCAGCGTGACGGCCCTGGCCGGGATGAGCGCCGGATTGCGGGTCGAGTCCCTGTTCTTTCTGCCGGCCTTTGCCTTCAACTTCACGGCGGCCATCATCGTTGGACACCACCTGGGGGCCAGGGATCCGGGCGAGGCCAGAAAGAGCGGATATCGTATCCTTGGCGTTGGCATGGCCGTGGTGGCGGTCATCGTGGCCGCAGCTTGGTCCAGCCTGCCGACGATTGCCCGATTCGTGGCCTCGGATCCCGAGGTCCACGCGGTGGCTCTGTCCTATCTTCGATTCAACCTCGCGGGTTTGCCGTTTCTGCTGGTGGGCATGGTCCTCGGTGGGGCGTTCACCGGGGCCGGGGCCACCCTGTACCAGATGCTCTGTGTGGGCGGATCGGCCTGGCTGGTCCGCATCCCCCTGGCCTGGTACCTGGGCCACAAGGTCGTGGGCGGAGCCGACGGGGTCTGGATGGCCATGCTGGCCTCCATGATCGTCCAGGCCTTGGTGGTTCTTCTGGTTTACCAGTTCGGTGACTGGCCCAGATTCGCGATGCAAGCGGACAAGGCCCGTTCCAGACCTCCGGTCCCGGCCATGCCCAGGGCCGAGGCTCGGCCGTAGACGACTCGGCCGCCAGATCCCAACCAGTGATCCAAAGGCCATGACTGGGCCAAGATCATTTTTCGACCTGTTTTCTTTGACACCGTCTTCATTCTTTCGGTATCAACGAAAGAACCCTTGAATCCGAAGTCCGGGCATTGGCTTCTGCCTCCGAAGGCGCTTCGGTTACGGTCATCGGTGCAGGGAAGGTGTCGGAGACGGTCAACACGGGAGGGGAAATGAACCGACGACTCAATCAACTCCGGACGGTTTTGCTCTTGATTGGCAGCCTGTTCGTCTTGATGTCCTGCGACGGCGGCGATGGAAGCGGCGACGGAGACAAACAGGCTATCGTCACCGGCCCGGAGGTGAGCGTTCTGCAGACCACGGTTTCCTCACAAGGCGGAAATCTGGCCATCGCCGGAACTGGAACGCCCCTGGATGGAGGCGATCTGAATGTGTCCTTCGGGGCGTTCCCGAACGGGGCGTCCGTGTCGGTCAAATATGCCGAAATCGTCAGCCACGATCTCGGTCCCAAGGTCGATCCGGTCATGGGTGTGATCCGGATCAAGGTCGGGGAGGGTTACGGGGAAGAGATCAATATCTTGAAGATTCCGGTTTCAGCGGGAGCGGGCCGGTACGTCATGGGCTTTTATGTTGACGAGTCCACCGGGGAGCTTTCGGCTGTGCCTTCGGTCTACGAAAACGGATACGTCCACCTGCTGGCTTCGCGTTTCGGAACCGGAGGGGCATCTTCGACTAGGACGAGGACCCAGAGCCTCTGGGAGTCGGCTTCCATCCTCATTAGTTCGTTTGACGTGAACGTCATGCTGTCCATGGACGCCGACTCGGGCTTCCGTCCGGCGGTGGATGACTGGGAATTTCCGAACAGAGGGGCCTACAACGCTCCAGGGGGGATCTGCACGGGCATCAGCATGACGGCCATGTACTACTTCACGACTCAAAAGTCCTCGCGGGGGCCCCTGTACGGCAAGTACGATCGATTGGAGAACCTGTGGGAGGACAATCCCCAGGGTTATAGATGGTCGGCCCAGGCCCAGGAGGATTACAAAAGGTTCAATTCGAGCAAATATTTTTACGAGCATTTTCTCATGTTTTCTGATTCTGATTTGGCCCAATACATCGTATTGGCCAACGCCATCCATGTCACCGGACAGCCCCAGTCTGTGGGCATTTTTGCCCAGAACGGTTTAGGCCATGCGCTGGTCGCCTACAGGGCTCACAACCGAAAGATCTCCGTGGCCGACTCCAACTGGCCGGCGGACACGGGCCGGACTATCACCCTGAAGGCCGACAATACCTTCGAGGCATATGAAGGTGCAGCGGAGCAGGGGGGGCAGACCTTTCCCTTTCCGTACATCTATTTTTGCGCCAAGGACGCCGATCTGGACTGGCGGCTTCTGGATGTTGGGTGGCGGGAGTTTCAGGCCGGGACGGCGGGGACGGCCATCATGCCTCCATATCGGTTATCCGTTGACGGAAGCGAAATCGAGGACACGTATTCCAGCGGCACAAGCCCGGTCAGGCTTGGCATCGAGAGCGCTCAGGCGGGCGGGGAGAACCTTGGGTTTCACGTCTACGACTCAGAGGGGACCTTTCTGACTTCGGGATACGGGGCCGATCTGAATCTTGAGGAGGGAACGAACGTCTTCGGCGTCTATGTCCTCGGCCAAGTCGCCTTGTCCGGTACATGGGAGTATGTTGATTTCCGTTGGATTGAGATCGAATATCAGGGCTCGGGGCAGCATTCCTATGCCAAGACGTTCGATGTGTCCTTGGATGGCTATGACTGTTTGTTCAATGGCAGAATCCGGGTGAGCGTGGAGACCGATTTTCCGTTCACCGTGCATGAAGTCCAAACAATCAATCCGACCCTCAACTTCGTCTTCACCTTGCCCGAGGGAAAAACCAAGGGGACCGCCCGGATCAGATATCATGTCGGCGAGTTGTCGTTCGATTACAAGTTCGACCCCGAACTGATCGACATCGTGGGGACGTACATCAGCGACCATTCGGTCTTTCCGGCCCGGGCCTCCGACAGGGAGATGAGCGAATTTCTCGACGTCGAGCATGCGGTCGAGTGCACCACGGCCGGACAGTTTTACACCGGACTGAACGTGACCATGGTCGGAACGTATCGGTATAAGTCCGGGGGACAGAACGAGCAGTCATGCAGCAAGCGGGGGACCGTGGCCATGCTCTATTTCACTCCGGAATAGTCGGTTTTCCGATATTTCGTCCAGGATGCCGTGAAAGACGAGAGGCCCGACCGGAGACGTTCCGGTTGGGCCTCGATTTTTTGCCGCCTGAACAAAGACCTGACGATCCCGGGATGGTCAGCCTCTGGGCGGCCTCGGGCTGGGCATGTTTCCGGCCAATGTTCCCAAGGTCTCGATGCCGTCCCGGATCCGGTCGTCCCAGACCCCGCTGCAGCTCAGACGCAGGTAGTTCCGATAGTTTTCCCGGGTGGAGAAGATGCATCCCGGGGCGATACTGATGCCGTTTTCCCGGGCCTGGAAGAAGAATTCGACGCCGTCCACGTCGGCGGGCAGTTCGACCCAGAGAACGGCCCCTCCCCGGGGGCGGCTGGCCCTGGTTCCGGCCGGGAAGCTTCGGCCAAGGTGGGTTTGCATGTGGGCCATCTGGTCTCGAATGGCGGTTCTGAGTTTCTTGAGGTGGGCCGGATAGCGGCCGGAGGAAAGGTAGGCGGCCAGGGCCATCTGGAACGGAGAAGCGGTGCAGACGCTGGTGGTGGCCTTGATCTCCCGGGCCTTGTCGGCCAGACGGCCCGGCATGAGCCAGCCCAGGCGGCAGCCCGGGGCCACGGTCTTGGAAAAGGATGAGCAGAGCATGACCCGGCCGTCGCGGTCCATGGCCTTGCAGGCCGTCGGCCGTTCGGAGTTGAAATAGAGATCCCCGGAAACGTCGTCTTCGATGAGGGGAATTCCATGGCGGGCGACGGTCCGGACGATCTCGGCCTTGGCCTCGTCGTCGGCCAGGCATCCGTCGGGGTTGTTGAAGGTCGGGGAGAGGATGCAGGCCCGAACATCAAAGGTCCGGATGGCCTTGTCGACCTCGGCCGGATCCACGCCCCGGCCGGGGTGGCCCGGAACTTCGATGGCTCGAAGACCCAGGGTCTCGACGAGCTGCAGGAAACAGAAATAGGTCGGGGATTGGATCAGAACCGTGTCCCCGGGCCGGGTCACGCAGCGAAGGGCGATGTAGAGAGCCTCCATGGCCCCGGCCGTGACCACGATCTCCTCGGGCCGGACGGCGATGCCGGCGTCGAAGGACAGACGGCAGATCTGGCGGCGCAGTTCGAGAAGGCCGTCTACCGGTGCGTATTCAAGGGCCTCGGGCCTATCCATGGCCTCGCGGAGGTAGGACCGGAGCAGGCGGCGGGGGAGAAGCTCTGGCGAAGGCGAAATGATGCCCAGGGGGACGAGGTCGCGGTCGCCGAGGACTTCCAGGACGGTCTGGATGAGCTGGACCCGATTGACTGTCTTGGGCCGCAGTTCGGTTTCGGCCACGGCCTCGGTCCGGGGCAGGAGTTTTTGAACAGGGGCAACGTAGAACCCGGACCTGGGCCGGGACTGGATGACCCCCTTGCCTTCAAGCTCGACATAGGCTTGGCCAACGGTGGACAGGCTGGCCTTCATGGTCCGGCTCATGGCCCGCAGGGAGGGCAGCTTTTCGCCAGGAGCCAGGGCCTTGTCCCGGATGAGTTCGACGATGCGGGACTCGATCTCCCGGTATCGGAATTGGGTCATGGCAATCTGTTCTGGTTGAAATTCATCTTTTCTGTATCTGTTTTGATGACAGATATCCGGTATGATTCCGGACATCAAGCATTTGAACGTCTGGAGGAGCAATGGAAGAAATCGAGACGGAATGGTCGAGACCGCTGCCGGGCTGGCCCTTGAACGCCCTGCGGATGGTCGCGCCGGTGGTCATGGGCTACATCCCGGTCGGGTTCGCCTACGGGGTGCTGGCCAGACAGAGCGGTATCAGCGAGTTCAACACCCTGATCATGTCGGTCCTGGTCTTTGCCGGATCGGCCCAACTCATCGCCGTCAGCCTGATCGGGGCCGGGGCCGGGCCGCTGGCAATCATCGCCACGACCTTCGTGGTCAACCTTCGGCACACCCTCATGTCGGCGGCCATGAGCCCGGCCCTCAGACATTGGCCAAAGCGGATTCTGGCCGTCTTCGCCTTCGAGCTGACGGACGAGACCTTTGCCCTGCATTCGGCCCGGGCGACCCGGGAACGGCTGGACAGGGGCACGACCCTCATGGTCAACGCCATTGCCCAATCGGCCTGGGTCACGGGCACGGCCCTGGGCATCCTGACCGGGAACATGGTCGGCGACGTCAGGCCCCTGGGACTCGATTTCGCTCTGGCGGCCATGTTCATTTTCCTGCTTCTGGACCAGATCCGGTCCAGGGCGCATCTCGTCTCGGCGGCGGCCGGCGGAACCGGGGCCCTGGCCCTGAGCCTTTTCGGCTTCGGCCAGGCGAGCGTCATCATGGCCACGATCCTCGGGGCCAGCATCGGATACGGAGTGGAGCAATGGACCAGCAGACGATCTTCCTGACCATCCTCGGCATGATGGCCGTGACCTACATACCCAGAGCCCTGCCTCTGCTGGCCCTGGCTTCCGGAGGCCTGTCCGAGGGCGTGGTCCGCTGGCTGGGGCATGTGCCCACGGCGGTCCTGGCAGCTCTCCTGGCCCCGGAAATCCTGGTTCGCAACGAGGCCCTGGACGTGGGGCTCGACAACGTCTTTCTTTTGGCCGCCTGTCCGACCCTGCTCGTGGCCTGGAAGACCAAAAGCTTTTTCGGCGCGGTCCTGACGGGCATCGGGTCCGTGGCCCTGCTCCGGCTGCTGGCGGTCTGATTTCCTCCGGGATGGTCGCAAGTCTCGGGCTTTGAAGTCCGGGTCAAGGATGGTATGCCCCGTTCCGGGCCATTCGGCCCTGCGGAGCATGCGGTGTCGAAATTTGCCTTTTCATCGAGTCTTTCCCCCATCGAGGGGTATGTCCAGGGACTGATCCAGGATCGGGACCTTGGCCCCGACGTGGTGGCCCACCGAATCGTCCCGCCCGTGCCGGGCCGAACCGTGCCCCTGCAGGGCCCCTTGTCGGATTCGGTGGCCGATCTGGTACGCCAGGCCGGAGTCGAGGCTCTGTACGTCCATCAGGCCGAGGGCATCGCCCACGTCCTGGCTGGCCGCAATCCGGTTCTGGCCACGCCTACGGCCAGCGGCAAATCCCTGGTCTACAACGCCTCCTTCCTGGAGGCCAGGTTGTCCGGCCCCGAGGCCAGAGCCTTGTACGTCTTTCCCCTCAAGGCCCTGGCCCAGGATCAGCTAAAGACCTTCACATCCCTGACCGAGCCCATGGCCGAGGCCAATCGACCCGATGCGGCCACCTACGACGGGGACACGGGTCCGTCGGAACGGACCCTTATCCGGCGCAGGCCCCCGGCCGTGGTCTTCACCAACCCCGAGATGATCCACCTGTCCTTTCTGGCCCATCATCAGGCCTGGAAGACCTTTTTCCAGAATCTTCGTCTGGTGGTCCTGGACGAGGTCCACACCTATCGGGGCATTCTGGGTTCGAACATGGCCTGGGTCTTCAGGCGGCTTCTGCGCGTCTGCAGCCATTACGGGTCATCGCCGTGTTTCGTGTTCTGCTCGGCGACCATTGCCAATCCGGCCGAGCTCTGTTCAAGCCTGAGCGGCCTGCCGGTTCAGGCCGTGACTGAAAGCACGGCCCCAAGCCCCAAGAAGCATTTTCTTCTGGTCAACGGTCAGGGACGGACCAGCTCCCGGGCATTGCGGATGCTCCATTCGGCCCTGGTCCGCCAGGTGCGGACCATCGTCTACACCCAGTCCCGGAAGATGGCCGAGCTTATCTCCCTGTGGGCCGGACAGCGGGATCGGAGCCTGCGGCGGCTGGTCAGTCCGTACCGGGCCGGTTTTCTGGCCGAGGAGCGCCGAAGTATCGAGGACCGTCTGTCCCGGGGCAAGCTTCTGGCCGTGGTTTCCACCAGCGCCCTGGAATTGGGCATCGACATCGGCGGTCTCGATCTCTGCCTGTTGGTCGGCTACCCGGGTTCCATCATGGCCACCTGGCAACGGGCTGGCAGGGTGGGGAGGGGTGACTTCGAGTCGGCCACGGTCTTCATC
>RZZR01000118.1 GCA_009929795.1 Deltaproteobacteria bacterium
TGCTTTGGCCAATGCGGTTCTTCTTGAACACATTGATTTCTCTCCCTCGTTTTTCAAAGGGGCCCTGTTTAACGTCGGAGACAAGAAGGGCCTCTTGACATTGGCTCATCACCACGACCCCAAGCTGTCACGCCCGTGTGGCAACAATCCAGCCAATTTCCACCGCTATGTGTTGCAGTATTTGTACGAGCAGCCCATCGGAATAGCTGCCGACCTGAGCCCTGGGGAGGAATTCTGGTCATATCCCATTTTTTGGTTTTCCATGAACATCGTTGAATCCTCATCCTCGTCCCAGGTTTTTTGCCGGATCCGTTACGCTAACGACATCGGCATTCATCCAGATTTTCAGGGCCTTGATCAGCACGAATCGAGCTTCAGCTATGTGTTGTATAAAGACGAAACTGGTGCCTATACCGGAGGGCAATGGACCGGAAACAACCACCCGGCCATCGTCTGGGTGCCACTTGAGCAGCATTCCGACATCTATTGTCTGGATTACGACCTGATTCGTGAAATCGCCGTGTCTTCCGGAGACGGGTATGAAAACGTCACCCGGATCGGTCCTGGGCACGCCCCATTGCTCATGAAGCCCGGTTCGACCCGCAGTTTTATTCTGGATATTCCGGCAAATGCCGATCCCAGGATTTCATTGGGGCTTGACCCCCAGTCCAAGGCTGGCATGGTGACCTATGAGATCTTGCGAAATGATAGACGCGAGGCCAATGGAACGGCCTTTCGCGAGCTTGCCACCCATGAGCTCGACACGACCCAGACCGAGGGTGAATACATCCTTGCCTTGGCGCACACGGGAGATACTAAGGATACGGTGGCCGTGCACGTCTATGTGGATCTGGACATGGCCAGCTCCAGTTTTTCCTGCCAGCCAGCGGTGAATTTTAATCGTGGAGGCTGGATCGGAGCGGCTTGCGCCAACGCTGACGGCTCTATTTTGGAGAATCCGGCCCGGGCCATTGTTCTTGGCCAAAATGGCCTGCCCCTCAATGGGTTGCCCATCCCTTCCGGCATCAAGGAAAATCAGAAATGGGCGGCGATGGTCGATCGTGAGCTATACACAGATCTGGCGTTTGCCGGATCACCCGCGGCCGTTCGGTTCGTGTCCGAACATCCCCTGGCCGCCGTCAATCTTTCCGGGACAGCCGGAAAATTGAGCTCCAAAACCGATGCCGTTCCGGGAGGATCGGGACTGATTCGAGGCGTGGTGCCATTTTTCACAGATTCCATGAATTTCCGCCAACAGTCGACCTGTGTCGTGCACAATCAGCACAGGGTGTCTCAAACTATTTTTCTGAATTATTTTAGTCCGTATGGAGGCCGCATCTCCAGTGGGACCATAACCCTGCCGCCTGGAGCGACCAAAGTATATTCAGGCTCACATCCGGGCGGGGCGTCTGGTGAATGCTGGGCCCTGGTGCAGGGGACGTCGGCCCTGCACATTCTCAACCAGGTGGAATTCAGACCGGACAGATGGGATGAACTGCCGGTTCTGGCCATCGGCACCTCATGGATTATTCCCCACGTGGCCTCGGGAGGCGGCTGGACCACTAGGATAACCCTGTTCAACCCGTCCGGTCGGGATCAGGACGTCCTTGTCATGGCCATTTTGGGCGATGGAACCAGCCGAGAGTTGCATTGGAGCCTGCCTGCCTGGACTAGGCAGGAGCGAACCATGGCCGAGATGTTTCCGTCAGCATCCGCCGCAAGTCTTTCCCAGGGTTGGGCCTTGGTCCGTTCTCCTGGTGAAACTGCCGGGTTCTTCTCCTATGAGGCCGAAGGGATACGGTCGTCCCTGCCGATGGTGGCCAATTCCGGAGAACAGAGAACAACGGCCCGGTTGGCCCATGTGGCCCAGGACGGGTATTGGTGGACAGGGTTGGCCGTTTTGAATCTGGATTCCTCATCAAATCGAGTGCGTATCCAGGCATTTGAGGCCAATGGTGATTCATTGGGTACGGCCGAGCGCGTACTGTCTCCATCGGCCAAGTCGGCTTGGACCATTTCCTCCCTGTTCCCGAATAATTTTTATCGGGCTGCCAGTGTGACCGTGACGGCCGATGCCGGAATTTGCCCCTTTGCTCTCTACGGAGGGGCCGATGCGTCCGGCAGCGTGCTTTCGGGTTTACTTTTCTAACCAGCAACAAGGAACAATACAACATGGCGGATAAAAGGATATTGTTGATCCTGAGTGTTCTCGTGGCCGTGACCCTGACTTTTTTTCCGGGATCAACTGCTGTGGCTGACGAGGACACGGCCTTGCCGGATGTTCGGATCATTGCCCAGGGGGCTATGCAGGGGCTCACATTCCCTGCCGGGTGAGGGAATCTCAAGACGGGGGGGCTTTCCCGTCAGAAAACCATTGTCGACAGTCTTGTCGCCCCTGTGGGCACGGAGCGTTCTCTGGTCGTCAACACCGGGGACAATTTTAGCCTGAAGCAGAGTCCCGAGCGGAACTTGGCAAAATTATATATGAAATCTTTCTCCGCCTCAGGTGCCGTATGTGTGGCCATTGGCGAAAGCGAGCTCTATTTCGGGCCGAAAATTTTGAGCCAGGCCACGCAGGATGGTCCGCCTCTGGTGGCCTCCAATCTTGGGGATAAGGCCTGGGCCGAAATCACCCAGCCCTACGTGCTGGTGGATAAAAGCGGTCTGCGCATTCTCGTGGCCTCGGTTATCGATCCTCTGCTCATGGCTTCAAGCACGGTCCACGCTCACGTGAGTGATCCCGTTTCCGCGATTTTGGAGGTGCAACAACAGGCTCAAGATCACGATCTTTTTGTGCTCGTGGCCCATACCACCATGGAGCGGGCCGAGGAGTTCGCACTCAAGGCAGGAGGGGTCGACGTGCTTATCCAGGGTGCAAAACTTCAGGCCCCTGTGTGCAGGACCATGGAGGCAGGGGACGCCGGGTCCACGGGATTGATTGTCATAGCCAACCGCAGCCAGGGGGTGACCGTATCAGCTGTGGACTTGGTCAAGAAGGATGCCGGTTTTGTCTTGCAAAATCAGGTGATGCGCACCGTGTCCTCGCAGGAACCTGAAGACCAGATCACTCTTGGTTTTATGGAAGATTATGAGAAACTGGCTCGTAAAGAAAGTTTGAGGCGGCCCGAAGACGGATATTACGTGCAGACGAACCGTGACTTTGATTTTATGGAGTATATGCGCGAGAAGTATCAGGGCTTTGGACAGGGCGATGCGAACTAGGGCCGCCTTTTTTTTTGTTTCGGCATTTTTTTTCCTCATGGACACAAAAGCCTTTGGAGTGCCTGTTTCTTTTGAGGTGGCTTCCGTCTACACGGATCCAAGAGGTCACGTTGGAGCGCAGGAGATCGTCTGGCTTTACGAGCGCCAGGGGAAAAAAATAACGGTTCGGGACAAGAACGAGGCCGTGGGCACCACGGTTTTTCTGTATCCCGACGACAGAGGACGGCTGCGGGAAGCCCAAGTGGTGCTAGCCGTAAGGGGCAAGGACAGGGTTTTGAATTTTTCCTTTGACCCCGAGAAACCGGCCCTTGTACCGGATTCTTTGCCCCCGGCGGATTTTCTTAATGTGCTCCTTGATTCCGGGGACTGGCCTCGGGAATACAGCGTGCGCGAGGAGGTTGCCGGCGTGGCCTTTGCCTCCACCCTGCGACTGATCCGCGAGGAACTGACCTTGGACCAGGCTATGGATGAGGGGTTTATCCGTGCTGAGGACACCCGCCGTTTTGATGATCAGATGTTCTGGGTTTACAGGGTGATCAATGTCTCGGCCGGGCCCGAAGAGGAAGAGATCCTCATGCAGGTCTGGCCTAAGAATGGATCGTTTTGGATATTCGAAGCCGCGCCGCACCGGTCGTCGCATTTTATCTTCAAGGATTGATCTCTGATGAAATATAAAAATATTCTTTTTTTCTGCTTGATGGTCGTTCTTCTGGGCTGTTCCACCCGGGGGCCTGTGACCCCGAATGATTCGGCGACCTCTCACGCTGTGGTTTGCGATCGGGCTGGCCTTGTTGTCACTGTCGATCCTTCTTTGGAATTTGTGGGCCGGATCCAAAAGACCATGAGCGCCAAGCACGAGCCAACAGTACGCACTTATACGACCCAGGTGTTTATCCGCGCCGACTCCAATCGTCGGGTGCAGGCCCTGGCTGTGGTGGAGGAGGCCGGGATCGAAGATGGTATCTGGCTGGATGAGACGAGCAACCGTTATGATCTTCATCGGCAGGGCGGAAGATTCGGTTCTTGGGAGTATCGGGGGAGGGTCAACATATTTTGCGGAAACGATTATTATGTTGAACAATTTTTGAAAGAAAATGGGTATGTAATGGATGAGTGCCTCCTATATAGCGTTCGGAGCGGTTTGTTGAATTTCGGCAGAAACGAGAAGCTTTCCGTACAGTATGCCGAACCGGTGGACGACGACGAGGTTGGAAATTTTTTTGGAGATGAATTCAGATTGAAGGGTAAGGACAAATTTGTCCGAGAATTTTACGAACGGTCTCAAGCATTGCTTGGCATTGTGGCTTCGTCGGATTGACGTGACGGCTTCCCGGCCCTAAAGGAGTCTGAACGCCGTCATGAAATTTTGGAATATCAACGGCAGAGGGGGCGCCTTCTGCCGTTTTTTGTTTTTATCGCTCAAGTATACTTTTTTATGCCTTCACTTATAGACATCATGGTCGAGCGGGGTCTGGTGGCTCGCAAGGACTTGGACCAGATCATCTCCGCCGGAAATTTGGCCGAGCCGCCTCACAGGGTGGCGGTCCGGTCCGGGCTCGTTTCCGAGGACGATTTTCTGGGCATCGTCGGCGAGGAACTGGGGCTTGAGTTCGTCGCGGCCTTGCCCCAGGGGTACGATCCCGGGGCGTTCGGGGCCTTATCGGTCTTCTTCATGGAGGAACACTGTTTTCTTCCTTTGGCAGTGAACGGGGAGGTCAGGATCGCCGTCAGCGATCCCTTCGACTACCTGGTCATGGATACTCTGAAAAAATTGTATCCGGGCAAGCGGGTCCGAATGTATCTGGCCCGGGAGGAGCAGATCCGGTCCTGGATTCGGGCTAATTTTCGGGGCGAGGAAGAGGATGCGAAAGAGTCTGAAGAGGAAGAGGCCGGAGAGCCGTCGATTTTTTTGGACGAGGACCTGGAGCAGCTTCGAGATCTGGCCTCCGAGGCTCCGATCATCAAGAAGGTCAACTATTTCCTGACCAAGGCCGTGGAGGTCGGGGCCAGCGACATCCACATAGAGCCCTTTGCCGACCGGTTCATCGTCCGGTTCCGGGTGGACGGCATCCTCTTGGAGTTCGACCGGTTCCCCAAGCATCTTCAGCAGGGGGTAGTCACCCGCATCAAGATCATGGCCCAGCTCGACATCGCCGAGCGCCGCATTCCCCAGGACGGTCGTATCCGGATCAAGGTGGCCGGGAAAAGCATCGATCTTCGGGTCTCTTGCCTGCCGACCATGTACGGGGAGAGCGTGGTCATGCGTATCCTGGACCGGACAAGCATCACCTTTTCGCTCGACACCTTGGGGTTTCCGCCCAGAGAGTTCGAACTGTTCAACCGGCTCATTCTGGCGCCCTACGGAATCATTCTGGTCACCGGGCCCACGGGGAGCGGCAAGACCACGACCCTCTATTCGGCGCTGAACACTATCAACTCGGTGGAGAAGAAGATCATCACCATCGAGGATCCTGTGGAATACGAACTGGACGGGATCAATCAGGTCCAAGTGAACGCCAAGGCTGGACTGACCTTTGCTGGGGGCCTGAGATCCATTGTCCGCCAGGATCCGGACGTCATCCTCATCGGTGAGATCCGGGATCGGGAGACGGCCGACATCGCCATTCAGTCGGCCTTGACCGGACATCTGGTCTTCTCCACCCTGCACACCAACGATTCGGCCAGCGCCGTGGCCCGTCTTCTGGAGATCGGAGTCGAAGACTATCTTTTGACCTCATCGGTCATCGGCATCATGGCCCAGCGTTTGGTTCGGGTTCTCTGCCCCAAGTGCAGGGAGGCATTTGTTCCGGATCAGGCCATCGTCTCCAGGCTGCAATTGTCATTTATCCCCACGGACAAGACTCCCATCTATCGGCCCAGGGGCTGCGAGCATTGTTCCCAGACCGGGTACAAGGGTCGGCTGGCCATTTTCGAGCTTCTTCTGGTCACCGACGATATCCGGGAGCTCATCCTCGAAAACCGCAGCTCCGTTGCCATCCGCAACAGGGCCTTGGAAAATGGGATGGTGCTCCTTCGGGGTGACGGTTGGAATAAGGTCCGAACAGGCCAGACCTCCATTGAGGAGGTGCTGCGGGTGACCGGAGCCTGATCCGAGAGGGGACATGGACTATTCCTACAAGGCCATAGAAAAGGGCGGCAAGATCAGAACCGGAAGCATGCCCGGAGACAGCGAGCGGGCCGTGGCCATGGCCTTGCAGCAGCAGGGGTTGGTCCCTCTGCGCATTGAGGCTTCCGAAGGGGCAAAGAAGGCCGGACTCAAGGGCAGACCCGGGGCAAAACGGCTCAAAAAGGCCAAGACGACCAGGGACCTGTTGCGGCGGGAGGTCCATTTCTCCTTTTTTCAGGGAGTGCGAAACAAAGACTTGATCATGTTCGCCGAGGATTTGGCCATCCTTTTGGAATCGGGAATCCCCCTTAATAGAAGTCTCGGTATTCTCGGTGAATTGACCGAACGGAAAAAGCTTCAAGGTGTCATCCTTGACGTTCATAACCGCATACGGGAAGGAAGTTCTTTGCACGAGGCGCTGGAGGCCCAGGCCGGGGTATTTCCTCCGGTGTTTGTCAACATGGTCAAGGCCGGAGAGAGCGGCGGAGTCCTGGACATGGTCCTGCGGCGGGTGGCCGAGTATCTTGCCAGCGTCCAGGAGATCAGGGACTATCTCGTTTCGGCCATGATCTACCCCATGATTCTGTCGGTCACGGCCGTGGGC
>RZZR01000119.1 GCA_009929795.1 Deltaproteobacteria bacterium
CATGTCCAGAATCCTGAGAATCGACACGGCCAAGAAAACATACGCCTTTGAACCTGCCGGGCCCTACGCCGGACTGGGCGGCCGGGCCCTGACCTCGCGCATCGTCCGGCAGGAAGTCCCGGCCACATGCCACCCGCTCGGGGCTGACAACAAGCTCGTCGTGGCCGCCGGTCTCCTGACCGGAACCATCGCCGCCAACTCTGGCCGCCTGTCCGTGGGCGCCAAGTCACCCCTGACCGGGACCATCAAGGAAAGCAACTCCGGCGGCACCCTCTCCCAGAAGCTGGCCCGCCTGGACATCATCGGTATCGTCTTCGAGGGCCGTCCCGAGGCCGACGCTCCCCTGAGCACCGTGGTCATCACCAAGGACGGGGTCCGTTTCGAGGATGCCTCGAACTTGGCCGGCCTCGGCACCTACGCCCTGGCCGACGAGCTCTTCGCCGCCTACGGATCCAAGGTCGGGACAATGCTTATCGGCCCTGCCGGCGAATACAAGCGTCTGGGCGCCTCCATTCAGCTCACTGACCCCAAGGGCCATCCCAGCCGGGCCGCCGGACGCGGTGGTCTGGGCGCGGTCATGGGCTCCAAGCGGATCAAGGCCGTCATCGTCGACGACACCGGCGGCTCCGCTCCGGCTTCGGCCGATCCCGAGCGGTTCAAGACGGCCGCCAAACGCTGGGTCGAGATCCTCAAAAACCATCCGGTCACCGGCCAGGGCCTGCCCGGATTCGGGACCTCCATCCTCGTCAACATCATCAACGAGGCCGGGGCCCTGCCAACCAAAAACTTCCGCTCCGGAAAATTCGAGCATGCCGCCGACATCAGCGGCGAGCGCATGGTCGAGCTCATCAACCAGCGTGGCGGGGTGGCCAAGGAAGGTTGCCATGCCGGCTGCATCATCCAATGTTCCCAGACCTATAACGACAAGGATGGCAAATACCTGACCTCGGGCTTCGAGTACGAGACCGTCTGGGCCTTCGGAGCCAACACGACCATCAAGGACATCGATGTCATCGCCCAGCTCGACCGCATGTGCGACGACCTCGGTCTGGACACCATTGAGATGGGCAACACCATCGCCGTGGCCATGGAAGGCGGGGTCATCCCCTGGGGCGACGGTCCGGCGGCTCTGAAGCTCCTCGGTCGCGTCGGCACCGACAAGGATTGGCTGGGTCAGATAATCGGCAACGGCGCCGGCTTCGCCGGACAGGCCTTTGGAGTGGACCGGGTTCCGGTCGTCAAGAACCAGGCCCTGCCGGCCTACGACCCGCGGGCCGTCAAGGGCGTAGGCGTGACATATGCCACCACTCCACAGGGGGCCGACCACACCGCTGGCTACGCCGTCTGCCAGAACGTCCTGCAGGTCGGCGGCAAGATCGACGGCCATTGCCTGGCCGGCAACGTGGAAGTCTCCAAAAACCTCCAGATCGCCACGGCCGCCGTGGACGCCACCGGGCTCTGCCTGTTCGTGGCCTTTGCTGTCCTGGACACGTCCGACTCTTTGGAGGTCATCTCCGAACTCATCTCCTCGCGGTTCGGCATCGACTTCACGGTCGATGACATCACCAAGGCCGGGATCTCCGTCCTGCAGGACGAGTACGCCTTCAACGAGGCCGCGGGCTTCACCCCAGCCCATGACCAGCTGCCCGAATTCTTCCTTAAGGAAAAACTCCCACCCCACAACGTCATCTGGGACTTCACCATCGAGGACCTGCAAAAGGCTAAGGCCCTCTAATCGTCCGGAATCGACAAACGGAACCAAGGCCCGGGAACATTTCCGGGCCTTTTTTTTGTCTTCGCACCTCACGTTCCTGTGCGCGGTCGTCGCAGGCATCCTTGACAAAACGAACCGGAAAAGGTTTTCCCGAACCGGAGGATCCTCATGCACACCCAATCCGCCGGCCTGATCCAAACCGTCGAACACTTCGCCCATCGTAATCTGCTCCTGCTCTTGATAATCGGGGCCATTGGCCTAGCCGTTTATTTTCCGGCACCCGATGCATTGGCAGACGGCATGGGCCTGAGTGCCTTTCTTGTGGCGGTGCTCTTCGTGAGCCAGGGTCTGAAGATGGACCTCTCCCAAACCCACAAGGCAGGGAGCTACCTGAAACTCGTCGGCGTGGCCGCCTTGGTGGCCGTAGTCGTCTATCCGTTTTTCGCCTGGGTCGTGGCCAACCTCTTCGGCCTGTCCAGCGACCACAAGATCGGCTTCCTGCTCATGGCCAGCTTCCCGAATTCTCTAGAGGCGGCCATGGCTATGTCGGCCAGTGCCGGAGGCGACCCACTAACCGCCGTCATCCTCTTGACCGCTCTAAACATTATCGGTTTGGTCTCCATCCCTCTGAACCTGTCCATCTGGATAGGGGCCGAGTCCTCGGTCTCCGAATGGGAGGTTCTGCGGAGCATGCTCTTCTACCTGTTCGGCCCCATCGCCATCGGCCAGCTTCTGCGTCGTTTCTTCCCCGGGCTTCCTGACAGAATGACCCGGATCAACCACTACCTGCCTATGGCTTGCATCACCGGACTCGTCTACCTGTCCTGCTCCAAGGAAGCCCATCTGCTCCGTGAACTTCGTCTCCACGACCTCTTTCAGGTCGTGGCCCCGAGCGTGCTTTTGCACTCTGTCATGTTCGGCCTAGCCTGGCTGGCCGCCAGGAAATGGCTCCGACTCGAGAAGGGAGCCGGGCGATCCTTCATGATCATCACATCAGAGAAGCCCATGTCTCTATCAGTGGCCTTGTGGGCCGTGACCTACGCCCAGCATCACCCCCTGGCCATCTTCCCCATCGTGGCCTTCTATGTCAGCCAAATCGTCATCGACAGCTTCATCGTCTCCCGCATGGTAGCCCGGGACTCCCTCTGATGTGCCCTCGTCGAGACCGTCTGGTCGCCACGCCCTTGACGAAGCCTCGATTCCGTGCTTTCGCCAAGGAAAACTTCCGGGATGTCGACCATGATCCTCTACCGCGAACTCCACCTGGACCACATCGAGTCCTGTCCCTATCTCCAGGAGCGGGCAGTCCGGCATGCCAACTTTCTGGCCTCGGAGCTCAGCCCGGTTGAAATCTCTGTTCTCCTGGCCCAGGGCTGGCGGAAATTCGGCATTCACTTCTTCCGTCCGGCCTGCCCAGACTGCATGGACTGCACCCCCCTGCGGATTCACGTTCCTTCCTTTGACCCGTCCAAGAGCCAACGCCGGGTGGCCCGAAAAAATCGCGACATGACTGTGCGCTTTCTTCCATCCCGCTACCAGCCCGAGTACTACAATCTCTTCCAGACTCATTCCCGGAGTCGCTTCGGCCAGGACACGGACATCGACCACTTTCTCCATCTCTTCCACGCCCCGTCCTGCCCCGGCCTCGTCTCCGAATTCCGCCTTGGTGAACGTCTGGTCGGACTCGGCTACCTGGACTGGGGCCGGGACTGCCTAAGCAGCGTGTACTTCGTCTTCGATCCGGCCTTCTCCGACCGCAGCCCGGGCATCTTCGGGGTCCTGGCCGAAATCGAACACGCCCGCGCTCTGAGGCTGGATTGGTACTATCTGGGCTATTTCGTTCCCGGCTGCCCGACAATGGCCTACAAGGATCGATTCAATCCCCGCCAATATCTCGACTGGAACACCGGCATCTGGGTGCCTGCCCAGACCTCCGTGCCAAACGCCTCCACCCCGAACAAGAGGTTTTGACCATGACCCGCTCCCTGCTTCGTGCCATTCTGCTCCTGGCGGCTTTTCCTATCTCCATGGCCATGGGTGCCTCGGACGACGTATGGATTCCGGAACAGCTCCGAGCCTGGACGGCCTGGGTCCTGCACGACGTTCCTGATGCGACCTGCCCGAGAATCTTCGACGACCCCGACCGGCGCGTCTGCATGTTCCCGTCCTCCTGCGACCTAATTCTGGGAACCGACGGGGCCCGCTTCACCATACACGCCAAAGTTTTCTCCGAAGGCCCAGTCGAACTGCCAGGAGAACCGGCCCACTGGCCGAGCCGGGTTCTTGTCGACGGAGAGCCCGTGCCCTTGGCTCTGCGGGACGGACGGCCCTGCGTCGAATTGGAGCCGGGCCTGCACCACATAGTGGGAAGCATCGTCTGGGACACGATCCCCGAAGTTCTGGCCGTGCCCCTCGGCTTGGGCCTGATCCGGGTCCAACCCCCAGACAGCGAGGCCTTCCATCCCCGCATCGAATCGGGCAGGATCCGCCTACGCCCTCAGGCCGAAAAGAGCGAGGCCGGTGACACCTTCGCGAGCACGGTCTTCCGATTGGTCAGGGACTCCGTCCCCCAGGAAATCATCACTCTGATCCGCCTTCAGATTTCTGGGCAGGCCCGGCGGATTCAGCTCCCCAATCTCCTCCCGGCCGGGTCCAGGCCCCTGGCCGTGGACTCCCCTCTGCCCATCGGGTTCTCTCCACAGGGCGAAATCCTGGTCCAGTCCGCCCCCGGCACCTGGGACCTGCGGATCACGTCACGCTTCCCCAACCGTCATGACGTCCTCACCCTTCCCCCGGACCAGAAAAGCCAAGAGGTTTGGGCCCTGGAAACAACGGACCACCTCCGGACCCTGACCGTGTCCGGTGTCCCGGCTGTGGATCCCAGAACCACGGACCTTCCCGCGGACTGGAAACGTTTCCAGTCTTTTCTGATCGGCCCCGGCCAAACCATGACCCTGGCCGAGACCCATCGCGGCGCAGCCGATCCGGGGCCGGCCCGATTGTCCGTGACCCGCTCCCTCTGGCTCGACTTCGATGGGCAGGGCCTGACAGCTCGGGACTCCATCACGGCGGCTATGGGCCGCGACCAGAGTCTGGCCATGATCCCTCCCGGCCAATTGGAGCGAACGGTTTTGAACGGCGAGGACCAGCCTGTGGTCCTTCTGGGTAATGCGGCCATGTCCGGCATCGTGGTCCGAGCCCGATCCGTTGAACTGACGGCCGAATCCCGATGGCCCTGGCCCGTGGATGAACTTCCCTGCTCCGGATGGGACCGGACCGTAAGCCGGCTTTCAGCGACCCTGAACCTCCCTCCCGGCTACACCGTCCTGGCCGTGGACGGGGCCGACAATGCGGCCCCCACCTGGATTGGTTCCTGGAGTCTGCTGGACATCTTCCTGGTCCTTGTCCTGGCCATCGGAGCCTGGAAGGCCCGGGGAATCTGGTCCGGCCTGGCCCTCCTGGCCTTTCTCGTTCTAGCCGCCCACCAGACCGGGGCTCCCGTCCTGCTCTGGGCCCCGATCCTGGCCTGCGCGGCCCTGCTCCGCCTTGTCGGCCCGGACCCCCACACCGCTTCCGGGGTCTTCTGGCAACGGGCCATCCGAATCGCCCTTGGCGTCTCCGTCCTGGCCCTGATTCTGGCCGCCCTGCCCTTCCTAACTGGACAACTCCGCACGGCCATCTACCCCCAACTGGAAGACGTGGACGGCCCAATCCCTTCCCTCGTCGGCTCTGGCCATTTGGTCGCCCCGCGAGCCCTGCCCATGGCTAAAATGGAATCCATGGACATGGCCCCTCCGTCTCCCCAGGAGACAGCCGAAACTGAATACTTCTCCAAACGCCAACGCCTGAACTTCGATCCCGGAGCCCTGGTCCAGACCGGACCGGGTCTTCCCGACTGGTCGTGGCGGTCCCTACATCTCTCCTGGAACGGTCCGGTGAACCCCGACCAGACCATGCAACTCTGGATTCTGGGGCCGACTCCCAATCGACTCCTGGGGCTGCTTCGCTGTCTGCTGCTCCTGGCCGCCGGAGCTCTGATCATCCGGCCTCGTGATATACGCCCGGCCAGGAGCGCGTTCTCCTTCTCGACAACGGCCGTCGCTCTCCTAGCGCTCCTTGTCCACGCTCCGGCCCAGGCCCGGGACTTCCCGGACCAGAACATGCTGAACACACTTAAGCAAAGGCTTCTGCAAGCTCCACCCTGCTTTCCCAACTGTCTGGCCCTGGCCACAACCACCTTGACCGTCCATGACGGCGCCCTGAGTCTCGACATGGACGTCCAGGCTCAATCCGCTTTGGTCATGCCCCTGCCCCGAATCACTCCGGCCTGGGAACCGGCCCGTGTCCTAGTCGACGGCGAACCGGCCCCACTGGTCCGGTTCGCGGACGGACTCCGGGTCTGGATCGACCAGGGCAGACACAAAATTTCCGTGCAAGGCCCCATCGCCTCGGCATCTTTGGAAATCGTCTTCCCGGTCCGACCCTTCACGATTGAGACCCGAACTCCGGGCTGGACGGTCCTGGGCCTGGATCGGAGCGGCGCGCCCCAAGGGCCGCTTCGGCTGACCCGTTCCGAAGAGCGAGCAACAAACCGC
This sequence comes from Deltaproteobacteria bacterium, assembly GCA_009929795.1. Taxonomy (NCBI): domain Bacteria; kingdom Pseudomonadati; phylum Myxococcota; class Myxococcia; species Deltaproteobacteria bacterium. Next base: position 6,310 of record RZZR01000119.1, read on the forward strand.
CTCCCGGACCAAATTCCAATTCCGCCTTTTTGCGAAATCCAACGCGTTCTCGATCTCGGCCTGGAATGGGCCGTGCAGACCCAAATCATTCGCCGTTCCCCAGGCGATGCCCCCATTCTCGTCCACGTTCCTCTGCTCGCAGGCGAATCGGTCCTCACCCCGGGCCTCGAGGTCCGGGAAGGGAACGTTTTGGCCGCCCTGGATCCCGGACAGAAGAGTCTGATATGGACCTCGCGTCTGGAACAGACTCCAGAGATCAGCCTCCAGGCCCCTCCGGCTTCGGCCGAGTGGTTCGAGACCTGGGAACTGACAGCCGCCTCCATCTGGGCCGTGAGTACCGACGGCCCGCCCCCCGTCGGCCTAGAGGCCGACAATTCCTGGCGTCCGGTCTGGAAACCCTGGCCCGGCGAAAAGCTGAACGTGTCCGTGTCTCGGCCGGGGCCGGCCGTCGGTCCATCCCTGACCATTGACCATGTCCTTCTGACCAGAGAAATCGGGCGCAATGTTCAGGATCTGGTCTTGACCCTGGGCATCCGGGCCAGCCGTGGCCGGGAGCATG
>RZZR01000120.1 GCA_009929795.1 Deltaproteobacteria bacterium
CTCAAGGCGGAAAGGTTGCAGGTGGACCATTGGACAGACAAGGAGGCGACACGTGATGCCGTTCGCCAAGCCATTCACGATTTTCTCTGGAGTGAAGCGACCGGGCTGCCCGTGGACCACTATACCGAAGACGACGTGCAGGCCCGGGCCGAAGAGGTCTACCGGCATGTATTTCGAGTCTATCCCATGTTGCCCTCGCCATATTATGAAACCCATGCGGCTTGAAATGCGATGAACTGAAAAAGTTGGGCAGAAGCTGGACTGGATGGCTGGATAGCAACAAAAAAGGGCTTACGTCTTTCGACGTAAGCCCTTGATTTTAGTGGTGCCGGGGGACAGAATTGAACTGCCGACACGGGGATTTTCAGTCCCCTGCTCTACCGACTGAGCTACCCCGGCACCGCGCGAACGAAGTGGCCTTTTATCCAAAGGCCGGATCGTTGGCAAGCGGTTTTTCGACGACCTGGTCAGGGCCGTCGGGGCCATAGAACCGGAGCATGAGCATGGTGATGTCGTCGGACTGTGGCGCGTTCCGGCAGAAATCGTGGATGTCTTCGAACACGGAGTCGATGACCGAAGTCGGAGAGTCTTGGGCCCGGCATTCCAGAACTTCCAGGAGGTGGTCGTCTCCAAAAAGGGCCTGATCCGGGTCCATGGCCTCGGTCACGCCGTCGGTGTAGAGGAACAGGGCCTGGCCCGGTTCAAGGATCATTTCCAGATTTTGATAATCTATGCCTTCCATGCCGCCCACGACCGGGCCGCTGACTCCCTTTTGATATTCGGGTTTGTGGTTTGGACGCATAAGGACCATGGGGTTATGGCCACCGTTGGAGTAGACGACATGTCCGGTGCGGACGTTCAAAACGCCGATGAACAGGGTCACGAACATGGAATTGGGATTTTCCCGACAGAGGTCGCTGTTGATCATGCTCATGATTTCGCCTGGTGAGCGGAGCTTTTTGGCCGTAGACCTGACCAGAGTGATGGTCACGGACATGAACAGGGCCGCGGGCACGCCCTTGTCGGACACGTCGCCGATAACGAAGCAGAGGTGGTCGGGATCGGTGAAGAAGAAATCGTACAGGTCGCCTCCAACTTCCTTGGCCGATTTGAGAGCGGCATAGAGGTCGATGTCCGAACGATCGGGGAAAGGCGGAAAAATTCGTTTGAGGATCCCCTCCTGAATGTCGCGGGCCGCACTCAACTCTCCTTGGATACGTTCCTTTGTTGCGGTGGTCTCCATCAGGTTGCGGATGTTCCGGCGCAATTCCCCTTCCATGTGCATGAAGGCCTGGGCCAATTGCCCGACTTCGTCGCGACCGCGGACATCGGGCGGCAAGATCTGGGGTTCGTCGGCCGTGAAGTCCTGTCCGGCTAGGCCTCGGGCGTAGTCGGCCAGCTGATTGATGGGCCGGGTGACATGATGGACCAGAGGGATGGCCAGGAGCAGGCTGACGACCAAGACCGAGAGGATGACCATACTTTGGCGTAAGACCAGACGCTGGGCCGGGGCCTTGATCTCGTCCACCGGGACGGCAACAACAACATACCAGTCCAGAGGCTTGAAGTAGGACACGCTGGCGGCCATGAGGCGGGACTGATGGTCCATGGCGGAGATGATTTCGTACTCGATGGCCGAGGGCCCCTCCCCAATCGAGGCCATAAGGTCCTCCATGAGGTTTTGTTCGGTCAGGGCGTTGGTCAGAGATTGGAAATCTGACGCGCCCAGATCGGGATGGATGAGCATGTTCTTGTGGCCGTCGAAGAGAAAGATATAACTCGAGTCGGTGATGCTGATTTCAGCAAAAGATTTGTCAAGTATCTTGACTACTTCCTTCTGGCGGGCCAGGGCCTCGGCCTCGACTTCGCCGACATCTATGACCGCTCCGACGGTCCACCCCCAATGCCCGAGGGGCACAAAAAATCCAAGGAGCGTGTCGGTGCCTTCACCTATTCTGGCCGGCCACGTGAATAGGGAAAAATCGCCTCGGAAATTTCCATGTTCGAAGGCGATGACATCGCCCAGGCGGCGGTTTTTTATGTCCTTGACCTGCCCGATGTTGGACCCGACCCAGGATCGGTCGGAATGAAGAACCACCCTGGCCTCGGGGTCGCAGAGGAAAATACCAGCCCCTCCTCCGAAGTTGAGTGCCCCGCTCTGGTCGAGCATGGCCAGCAGTTCGTCCTGGGGCTTTTCGACCCTGGCCAGAGCCATCAGGTTTACATACCCGTCAATGACCGCCCGGGCTGCCAGGGCATTGGATTCGAGGAGTTTTTTACGCCTCAAAGTCGTGTTGAGCTTGTCGGAGACGAGGTCCGAGTACTGGGCCTGGACGTTCAAATTGATGAGATGAATGATATTGCGGGCCGCTGACTGTTGGGCCGCGTACATGGCCTGGTAGGCGTCCTGGTTCGAGAAGTGGAGGATAAAACCGGCCGTGACGCCGAGGATGAGAAAGACCAAGAGGATGAATTTCGTCTTGATGGAGCGGAACATGGAGCTGGCCTCTATGGTTTCGGGCTGCCGGATTTCAGGAGGAACACGCTGTTGTCATTCGGCACGCCATTTCCTATACATACCTGTTTGAACGATGCATACAACATCGCCTTTCCGGGGCCAACCCCCTGAAAGGCCCGGGAGAACATATGCTTCAAGCTTTGACCCATAAACTTTTCGGCAGCCGCAATGACCGGTTTCTGAAACGGCTGGACCCTGTCATCAAAAGGATCAACGGCCTGGAGAGCGGGGTTCGGGAATTGCGGGACGAGGACTTTCCGTTTCGGATACAGTCTTTGAAAGAGGAGGTAGGCAACGGGCGGAAATTGGACGATATCTTGCCCGAGGTCTTCGCCCTGGTCAGGGAGGCCGGGAGAAGAACCCTGAATATGCGGCATTTCGACTGTCAGCTCGTAGGCGGTATCGTCCTGCACCAGGGCAAGATCGCGGAGATGAAGACAGGCGAGGGCAAGACCCTGGTGGCCACCCTGGCCATTGTCCTCAACGCCTTGGCCGGCAAGGGCGCCCACCTGATCACGGTCAACGACTACCTGGCCCGGCGCGATTCCGAGTGGATGGGGAAAATCTACTCATTCCTGGGCCTCAGGGTCGGGGTCATTGTCCATGGCCTTTCGGACGAGGATCGGCAGGCGGCCTACGCGGCGGACATCACCTACGGGACCAACAACGAGTTCGGATTTGACTACCTCCGGGACAACATGAAGTTCTATCCCCGGCAACTCGTGCAGCGCGACCTCCACTATGCCATCGTGGACGAGGTGGACTCCATCCTCATTGACGAGGCCCGGACGCCGCTCATCATTTCTGGAGCCTCCCAGGACTCCACGGTCATGTACGGACAGATCGATGCCATCATCCCCATGCTCCACAAGGATCGCGACTTCACCGTGGACGAAAAGGCCCGGGCAGTGGCCCTGACGGACGATGGTGTGGGCCGGTGTGAATCCATCCTCAAGGTCGAGAATCTGTTCGATCCTGCCAACATCACCCTGCAGCATCACATTCTCCAGGCCCTCAAGGCCCACAACCTGTTTCAGCGGGATGTCGATTACATCGTCAAGGACGATCAGGTCATCATCGTGGACGAGTTCACGGGCCGACTCATGCCCGGACGTCGGTTCAGCGACGGGCTTCATCAGGCCTTGGAAGCCAAGGAGGGCGTCAAGGTCGAGGCCGAGAACCAGACCTTGGCCGCCATCACCTTCCAGAACTATTTCCGGATGTACGACAAGCTGGCCGGCATGACCGGAACCGCCGACACGGAGGCCGTGGAGTTCGGAGAGATCTACAGGCTGGAGGTCATCAGCATTCCCACCCACCGGCCCATGGTCCGTAAGGATAATCCCGACGTCATTCTCAGGACCCAGGCCGAAAAATACGTGGCCATCGCCGACGAGATCGAGGATCTCTACAGGTCCGGCCAGCCGGTTCTGGTGGGTACCACATCCATTGAGAAGTCCGAGCTTTTGGCCAAACTGCTGAAAAAACGGCAAGTCCCTCATGAAGTCCTGAACGCCAAGCAACACGAGCGAGAGGCCGAGATCGTGGCCAAGGCCGGCGAGCGCAAGCGGGTGACCATTGCCACGAACATGGCCGGACGGGGCACAGATATCGTCCTCGGCGAGGGGGTCCGGGAGCTCGGAGGGCTACACATTCTGGGTACGGAACGCCACGAGAGCCGACGCATCGACAACCAGCTCAGGGGGCGCAGCGGCCGCCAGGGCGACCCTGGATCGTCTCGGTTCTATCTGGCCCTGGACGACGACCTCCTTCGACTCTTCGGCTCGGACCGTATATCCGGCATCATGGAGCGTCTGGGCATGAAGGAGGGCGAGGCCATCGAGAACCGGATGATCTCCCGGGCCATTGAGAACGCCCAGCGGAAGGTTGAAGGGCATAACTTCGACATCCGCAAGCAGCTTCTGGACTACGACAATGTCATGAACCAGCAGCGGGAAGTGGTTTATTCCATGCGCCGGGAGCTCATGTTCGCGAGCGACTTGGAGGGCTATGTCCAGGAGTTCATCAACGATCTCCTGTCCGAGTACTATCTGCCATTGGGCCCCAAATCCAAGGAGGATCCTGAGGAGGCGAGGGCCCTGGTCAGGGGGCGACTGGATGAGATTTTCAACATGGCGGCCGAAATTCCCGGGAGCGAAGTGCCCGAACGGGAACGGACCCAGGAGGTGGTCCGATCGGTGCTCGAGCGCCTAAAGGGCACGGCCGGGGATCACTACCAAGAGATTTTGCGGTTTTTCATTCTGGAGGAATTGGACAGGAGTTGGAAGGAACACCTCCTGAACATGGACTATCTGAAGGAGGGCATAGGCCTTCGCGGCTACGGGCAGAAGGATCCTAAGCAGGAGTACAAGCGGGAAGGGTTCGAGATCTTCCAGGACATGTTGTTTCGGATCAAGGAGAACGTCCTTAAGGCCCTGAGCAGGATCCGCCTCAAGGTCGTCCAGGAGGAGGAGTTCAAGCACAAGGAGCAGAAGGAGCTTCAGTATGCAGGCGGAGCCGAAGACCAGTCCAAGAAGAAGCCCGTCCGGCGAGCAGAGGCCAAGGTGGGCCGAAACGAGTCGTGCCCATGCGGCAGCGGGAAGAAATTCAAAAAATGTTGCGGCAAGTAGGCCTGCCGGGCGGTGAAAACGGAAAAAGCCCGGAAGCTCTGTGCAGGGGGTTGGACGGGAACGCTCTTGTAAATTTTTTTTCTAAGGTGTTCATTCCGTGGTCTGTGCCCTGTCACCTGAGTTCCAGGCTCGCATGGTTTCTAGCATGATCTGTGCCGAATCCGAAGGGGCAGTGATGCGGAAATCTCGCCGGAAGTCGGGCATGAAGAGAGGCGGCCGACGGCCTTGCCCCGAACCGGATCGGGGGGAGCGGCAGGTCTATGTCCAGCTGGCCCGGGAAGACGTGGCCAGGTTCAAGTTCCTGCTTGAGTCTTACGACAATTTGGCCTATTTGACGACGATCGACCGGTTCAAGGCCGTGGTCCGCATCTCGACCACCATGTCCCGCCTGGATGAAGTTCGGGAGTTTCTGGGTAAGGTGGGTGGAGAAATGCTGGTACGAACGCTCGAATTTTGACGGGGGCAGTGAGAATGACACGAAAGATGATGGTGATGCTCGTCGTGGCGTCATTTTTTTGTCTCGGCATGGGTGGAGGGGTGGATGTGGTCTCGAGCATTCCCAAGCCCGACCGGGTCTTTAACGTCCGAGTGGTTGATGCCACGGACACGTCGTACAACGCCGGTCAGGTTTCGGTGGACGGGGTGACCTTCCTTCCCGTCCGCCTCGGAGGCGCAGAGCTAGGCGTGGATTTCGCCAAGATTTCCCGGGTCCGGTTCTATCTGCAGGGTGAAACCGTGGCCGTGGCCGTGACTGGGCGCGACGGCCAAGATATGCCGTCCATGACTATGGATCCCAACATCCTTTTCAGCGGAAGCACGGACTGGGGCAATTTCAGGCTGAAGGCCAAGGATATCAGAGAGATTTCCTTCCAATGACCAATTCGGGGGCCGGGGCCGGATCAAGGCCCGAGATCATGGTTCTGGAACGGGGGCAAACCGTTTTCAGCCAGGACCAGAAGGCCGACAGAGCCTATGTGCTTTTTGACGGGACCATAGGGCTGTGGCGCAAGGAATGGCGCATGGTCGAGTTGGGTCCTGGGGAGGTTCTCGGGCTGGACGGGCTGTTCAGCCGGGCGGGGAGATATCCCTGCACAGCCCGGACCGAGACGCCCTGCCGTTTGGCCGCCTACGCCATGAGCCAGCTCGAGGATACGGTGCTGGGCAACCCGAGGGTGGTGGCCAAGTTCCTGTCCAGTCTTTCAGGGCAGTTGGAGAACTGCTGGCAGCGGCTTGAGTTCCTCCAGAACGACGAGAACGAAGACCCGCCCTTTGCCGGTGAGATCAAGGAGTACACGGCAGGGGAAGTGGTCATCGAGGAGAACGAGAAGACCACTGACATCTACCGGATCGTCTCCACCGAACAGGGGCTTCTGGTCACCAAGCAGGGCAAACATTTGGCTATCCTGGCCGAAACAGGCGAGATTTTCGGGGAGATGGCGGCCATTTCCAACGAACCCCGTTCGGCCAGCATCCACTCCATCGGGCGGTCCGTCCTTGAGGTCTACACGGCCCGGCAGCTTCAGGACGTCCTCCTGGACTATCCCAAGCTTTCCCGTCGACTGATCGAGACCCTGGTCAAACGCCTAGCCGAAACGACCCGGGCGTTGACGGCCAAGGACTGATTTTTCCCCGTGCCTTTGGCCTGGGCGTTGGATGCCCGAGCAACATCCTCATTATAGACCGAAAAAGCGGGTGGT
>RZZR01000121.1 GCA_009929795.1 Deltaproteobacteria bacterium
AATGGTGGAGGCGGCGGGAATCGAACCCGCGTCCGAGAACGCTCCACTCAAGGCTTCTACAGGCTTATTTCGGAGTTAGGTTCTCGCCTCGGGGTTGGCCTCCGAACGGGCTCCCCTTGGCCAGCCTGGATGTGTCTCGCTGCGTGACGCTCCCGGCAAACGTCAACAGCCAGCCCGAAAAGGATGACGCTTCAGGCGGTTTATCGGGCGTCCACCGCATGAAACGTGACGGTCTCTGCCGTCAATGCAAAGGCTGTTTTCTAGGCAGCCATTGCGTAGGCGTAATTGTCGTTGGCAATTATCGCTGTGCCGCGTGTTTAACGAGGTCCCCACGGCACCTCGGCCTGCTACCCCGGCTTCAACCATCCCCGTCGAAACCATGGCGCCCCCTGTCAAAGAACTTCTTTAAGTATAATCATCTCGACGGGCATGGCAAGCCCGTTTTCAAGCCCTGGCCCTGATGGGCCCGCCAGCTCAGTCTTTCCGGGAGAAAAAAGCCCCAAGACTGCGGGAAAATTTCGTGAACATTGACGTCGAGGGGGCGTTGTCATCCTCGTCGAACCATTGAGGCGGCTCGATCTTCAGCCCCAGAAGCTTGCCCAGGGCAGGAATGATCTGGTTTTCCACCAAGCCTTTTTCCCGGCCGGTCAGATTGCGGAAAAAGAGGTCGACATCCATGAGGATCCAGTCTTCGGATCGCTCGTCTCCGAGCTCGGAGATGACGACGTTGAAGAAGGTCGGGCCCAGGTGGCGGGTGAGCAAAGCGTCTTTCAGGGATCCGACGATCTTGGCGAAATCTCGCCCCAGGGCCCTGTCGCCCTCGATGTCCATGAGGAAGCTCAGGGTCAGGTATCCATGACTGTCCACCCGGGTATCCGACGAGATCTTGATCAATCCCTCCCGGGGTGAGGCGTGGCCTTCGAGCCGAGCCTTGAATCCGGCGAATCCGATGCAGTGTTCGTCGAGTTTGAGCTGCCGAAGTTCGGCCTCGAGATCCAGAACGTTCTCAGTCATGGAGCGTCTCCTTGCTTGGGGGTGCAGAGGTCTACCAGCTTTGCCTTGATGCCATCCTTGTTCAGACCCCATTTGGCCCGGAGCCATTTCTGGGGGCCGTGCTCGACGAATTCGTCGGGTAGGCCGAGACGGCGGACGGTCAAGCCGGACATGAGGCCGTGGTCCGATAAAAATTCGAGGACGGCCGAACCGAACCCGCCGGCCAGGACGTTTTCTTCGACGACGAGGATGCGATTATGACTCGCGGCAATGGCTTTCAGGTCTTTCTCGGGGAGAGGCTTGACCCATCTGGCGTTCAGAAGGCCGATGTCGAGGTCGGTGTTCTCGGCCAGGTCCTTGACAGCATCCAGGGCCGGCTGAACGCAGCTGCCCAGGGCCACGACCATGGCGTCAGGCCCTTGTCGAAGGACGAGTCCCCGGCCAACGGGGATGGGCTCCGGATCCTCCGTCAGTGGGAGGCCCTGGCCGCACCCCCGAGGATACCTGATGGCCACCGGACAGGACATGGACAGGGCCGTGACCAACATGACCCGGAGTTCGGCCTCGTCGGCCGGGGCCATGATTTTTATGTTCGGGATATGCCGCAGATAGCTCAGGTCGAAGGCCCCGTGGTGCGTGGGTCCGTCCTCGCCAACCAGACCTCCTCGATCGAGGCAGAAGACCACGGGCAGATTCTGGGTACAGACGTCGTGAACGACCTGGTCGTAGGACCGCTGTAGAAAGGTCGAATAGATGGAGACCACGGGCTTGAAGCCTTCACGGGCCAGGCCGGCAGCAAAGGTCACGGCGTGCTGCTCGCAGATGCCGACGTCGAAGAATCGGGACGGATAGCGGCGGGCAAATTCGGACAGTCCAGTCCCCTCGGGCATGGCCGCGGTGATGGCCGTGATCCGGTCGTTTCTTTCGGCCAGGGCGCAGAGCGTGGACCCGAAGACCTCGGTGTATGACAGGCTCTCGCCGGGGGAGAATTTGGCGGCTGTACCGGTCTCCGGTTCAAAGCAGCCGACACCGTGATAATAGGTCGGGTTCATTTCGGCCGGTTCGTAGCCCTTGCCCTTCTTGGTCAGAACGTGGACCAGAACGGGGCCTTCGAGTTCTCGGGCCCTTTCCAGAACCCTGATCATATCCTTGATGTCGTGGCCGTCAATGGGTCCGAGGTAGGTGAATTTGAAGGCCTCGAAGAGCATGCCCGGGGTGAAGAAGCTTTTGAGTGAGTCTTCGCCCTTTTGGACGTATTCGGCCAAGTCGTCCCCGATCTTGGGAATCTGGCGCATGAAGTTCTCGGTCTCCTTCTTGAGCCGGACCACCCAGCGGTTCGTCAGGTGGCGGCTGAGAAAGGAGGACAGTGCCCCGACGTTTTTGGAGATGGACATTTCGTTGTCGTTTAAGACCACCAGGAGATCCTTTCCCAGGTCTCCGGCCTGATTGAGGCCTTCGTAGGCCAGGCCGGCGGTCATGGATCCGTCGCCGATGACGGCGACCACTGAGTGGGTCTGGAAGAGCTGGTCCCGGGCCACGGCCATGCCTAGGGCCGCGGAGATGGACGTGCTCGAATGGCCGACTCCGAAATGATCGAAGGGGCTTTCGCAGATCTTGGGAAATCCGCTGATGCCTCCGGCTTGGCGGAGGGTGTGGAACCGGTCGGCCCGGCCAGTGAGGAGTTTGTACGAATAGGCCTGATGGCCGACGTCCCAGATGATTCGGTCCTGGCCGGGATCGAAGACCTTGAGCAGGGCCAGGGTCAGTTCGACGGTGCCCAGGGATGGGGCCAGATGGCCCCCGGTGGCCGACACGGTGCGGATGATTGTTTCCCGGAGAATCGGGGCAAGATCGGTCAATTCACTCAGCGTGAAGTCGTTCAGCATTTGCGGCCGGGTGATGGCGGTCAGGGTCGGTTGGATGCCGCCTTTGGGTCCGGTCGGGGAGTCTGGGTGGAGTTTTGTTGTCATGGGCACAGGATCAGGAAGCTCGTTGGAGAATATATTTGGCCAGTCGGGACAGGAAATCAACCTCGGGCAGGGTGGGCAGACCTTCCAGACAGTCCAGGGCTTCCCGAACGGCATCGGCGGCCAGCCTTCTGCTCTCATCCAGACCGATCAGAGAGGGATAGGTGGTCTTGCCCCTTGCCTGGTCGCTGCCCACGGGCTTGCCGAGGCTGTTCTGGTCTCCGATCACGTCCAGGATGTCATCGGTGATCTGGAAGGCCAAGCCCAGGGCCTCACCGTATCCGTCGGCCCGGCTGGTCATGTCCTTGGGGGCTCCAGCCAATATGGCCCCGCACAGGCAGGAGGCCCGAATGATGGCCCCGGTCTTCATGGTGTGCATGCTCCGCAGGTTGTCCATGCCGATGGGTTTTCCCGGGACCCGGTCCCCTGTCCATTCCATGTCCAGCATCTGGCCTCCGACCATGCCCCTGGGTCCGGCCGCCCGGGACATGGCCTCCGTGGCCTTGAGGACCAGATCGGGCGGACGGGGACAGGAGAGCATGAGCGTGAAGGCCTCGGTCAGCAGGCCGTCACCGGCCAGGATGGCCGTGGCCTCGTCGAACTTCTTGTGGCTGGAAGGTCTGCCCCGGCGCAGGTCGTCGTTGTCCATGGCCGGCAGGTCGTCGTGGATCAGGGAATAGGTGTGGATGCATTCGATGCCTGCGGCAAAGGGCATGGCCTGTTGCGGGTCCAGACTGCAGAGGGCGGCCCAGGACAAACAGAGAACCGGGCGGAGTCTTTTTCCGCCGGCCAGCAGGCTGTACTCCATGGCCGTGACCAGGGAACAGGGAATGTGACGACCCTTGAGACATTGACCCAGGAAAAAATCGACGTCCCGGGCCCGGGCGGCCAAATTCTCGCGCACATTAACGGGCATCGTCTTCCCCGTGGCCGATGAAGGGTTTCCATTCTTCGCCCTGCAGGATGGAGACCTCGTAACGGGCCTTTTCCAACTGGGTCCGGCAGGAGCGGACCAGGGCGGCTCCTTCCCTGTACAGGTCGACTCCCTTGTCCAGCGGAAGATTGCCGTCCTCCAGGGCGGAGACGATTTCCCGCAGGCGGTCCAGACCCTGCTCGAAGCTCAGTGCCGACAGATCGGGGGGGTGTTCGCTCATGGGCGATCCTCCGAGGCGTCGAGATGTTCGGTATCAGTGCGGGGCGGAGGGCAGAGGGTCAGACGGACGTCGGCCACCAGGGCCTTGTCGGCCGTGACCAGCACGGGGTTGAACTCGGCCTCGCAGATGTCCGGAAAATCAAGGGCCAATTGGGACATGGCCAGGAGAATATCCTCGATGGCTGAGAACTTGACGGATTTTTCGCCCCGGACCCCCTTGAGGAGCATGTAGGAGTGGATTTCCCGGATCATGTTCTGGGCATCCTGGCGACTCAGGGGGGCCAGGCGGAAGGAAATGTCCTTCAATATCTCGACGTAGATACCGCCGAGGCCGAACATGAGGAGCGGGCCGAACTGTTCGTCACGCTTGAAGCCGACGATGATCTCCTTGGCTCCCTTGGGGGCCATCTCCTGGACCAGGCATCCGGTGATGTAGGCCTCGGGCCTGAGTCTTTGGGCCCGGCTGGTGATGTCCCTGAAGGCTTTGAGGACGTCATCGTCGTTCTGGAGATTGACCTTGACCCCGCCAACATCGCTTTTGTGAGAAATCTGGGGCGAGGCGATTTTCAGGACCACCGGATGGCCGATGTCCTGGGCGGCCCGCACGGCCATGGCGCTTGATCGGGCCAGGATGGTCTTGGGCGCGGGCAGATCGTAGGCTCGAAGGATCTCGTGGGCCTGGAATTCGACGATGTCCAGGCTGTTTTGGTAGCGGGCCTCCTGGATGATCCGGGCGACGAGTTCCTTGTCTGCGTCCATGGTCTCAAAGGCCGGGGCCGGGGACTTCTGCCAGTCGGCGTACTTGTGCATGGCCTCAATGGAAGCGATGGCCGGCTCTGGGAAGTCGTAGCAGGGGATGCCGGCCTCCACGAGCATTTTCTGGCCGACGGAAATCCGCTTTTTGCCCATGAAGCTGGCAAAGACCGGCTTCTTTCCGGTCTTGGCGGCCTCGATGATGGAGCGGGTGATGGGCTCCAATTCCTCGGCGGCCTGGGCCGTCGGCGTCAGAAGGACCAGGAGGGAATGGACGTGGGGATCCTGGAGGACGATCTCGATGGCCTTGCCGTAGCGTTCGGCCCCGGCGTCGCCAATGATGTCCACGGGATTGTAGAAGTTGGCGTAGGGTGGGAGCACGGCCTGGAGCCGCTCGACGATGGTCGGGGAGATGGATGCCATGTTTAGACTGGAGCGTTCGCAGGCGTCGGCGGTCATGATACCCGGCCCGCCGGAGTTTGTGACGATGCCAAGGTTCGGCCCCAGGGGCAGAGGCTGGGAGGAAAAGGCCTGGGCCAGGTTGAAAAGGGTCGAAATATCCAGGGCCCGGATGACGCCGCATTGTCTGAAGGCTGCGGAATAGGCCTGGTCGGAACCGGCGATGGCCCCGGTATGCGAGGAGGCGGCCTTGGCTCCGGCAGCCGTGGTTCCGGACTTGATCAGGACCACGGGCTTCTTGACGGTCGTGGCCCGGGCGGCCTCGAGGAAGCGGCGGCCGTCGCTGACGTTCTCAATGTAGCCGAGGATGATGCTCGTGGCAGGGTCGTTGCCCAGGTAGTCGAGCATGTGGGCCTCGTTGATGACCGCCTTGTTGCCCAGGCTGACGAACTTGGAAAAGCCGATGTTCTCGCCAAGGGCCCAGTCCAGAATGGCCGTGCACAGGGCTCCGGACTGTGAGAAGAAGGCGATGTTCCCGACCTTGGGGGTTCCAGCGGCGAACGAGGCGTTCAGGCCGGCGGCGATGTTGATGACCCCCAGACAGTTGGGACCGATGAGAGCCATGCCGCTCTTCCGGCAGATGCCGATCATTTCCTCCTCGAGATAGTGTCCCTCCCGGCCGACCTCCTTGAACCCTGCGGTGATGACGATGACCGATTTGGTTTCGATGGAAGCCAGATCCTTCAGACTCGGGATCACTCCGTCCCGAGGGACGGCGATGACGGCAAGATCAAGGCCCCGAGGAAGGTCGGGAATCCTGTGGACGCATTTCCGGCCGAGGATGTCGTCGGCCTTGGGATTGACCGGTATGAGGTTCCCGCCGAATTCGGCCTCGAGCATGTTGGCCATGATCGAGTGGCCGATTTTGCCGGGATTGGCCGAAGCGCCGACGACGGCAACCTGACTGGGCTCGAAAAGGGCCTGTAGATTGGTCTGGAGCATGTGGTCTTCCATGGGTTCGGGTTGCGGTGGGAAACCATGGCAGGGTATTGATGTCCTGGCCTTCCGTCAACGTCGGCCGGGTCGATGCGGGGGAGTGAGTCTCTTGTCAGGGAGGGTGAACCCGGGCTATGTTCTGACATCAGGCGGTTCCGGACCTTCCGGGATCTGCAGGCGAACAGGAGAAGATCGTGATGGGGAGCGGGTTGGAGCTCAGGAAATTCGTGGCTCCGGAAATCGTTTTCGGGGCTAAGGCCAGGACCATGACCGGCGGATTCGCCCGCAATCTTGGCCTGGCCAAGGTTCTCCTGGTTTCGGATCCCGGGGTGGTCGCGGCCGGCTGGGTCGGCGAAATCAGACAATCCCTGGAGTCCGAAGGAATCGCCTACGACATGTTCACGAACATCACGCCCAATCCCAGGACCGAGGAGGTCATGGCCGGTGCCGAGGCCTATCTGGCCGGGGGGTGCAACGGGATCGTGGCCGTGGGCGGGGGCAGCCCCATGGACTGCGCTAAAGGTATCGGCATCGTAGCAACCAGCGGCGGGCATATCCTCGACTACGA
>RZZR01000122.1 GCA_009929795.1 Deltaproteobacteria bacterium
TGAAGTGCAGGGATACAGGATAAGCACGAATCCGGACGACCTCGATTTTGAGGCCATCTACTCGTTTATCTCTCAAAGCTATTGGGCCGTTGGCATCCCTCGGGCCACCCTTTTCAAGGCGATAGCAAACTCATTGTGTTTCGGTGTCTACAAGGAGACGGGAGAACAGGTGGGTTTTGCCCGAGTGATCACGGACAAGGCGACTTTTGCGTATCTTGGTGACGTTTTTATCGTCGAGTCGTCCCGTGGGCTGGGGCTGGGCAAATGGTTGGTGGAAGCCATTGTTTCCCACCCGGAACTCCAAGGCTTGAGGCGCATGGTCTTGGCAACACGTGACGCACACGGCCTATACGCACGATATGGGTTCACGGCCATAGAACATCCCGAGATGTTGATGCAAATCTGGCATCCCGACATCTACGAAACGCGTAAGGCATGACCAACAGCCCAGGATCAAGATATCTGGATCATTGTCATGGCCGGGTCACTTTCCAAAAAAATTGTGCGAAACTAGAGAAGGAGATCGCCTTGTTCAATCCAGAGTTTCTCTTGACCTCCCTGATCGTTGTCCTGATTCCCGGAACCGGAGTGATCTATACGGTATCGACCGGGCTCTTTCATGGCTGGCGTTCGAGCATCGCCGCCGCCGTGGGATGCACGGCCGGAATTATTCCGCACCTGACGGCCTCCGTTCTCGGGCTGTCCACCATCCTGCACATGAGCGCCCTTGCCTTCCAGTTGGTCAAATACGCCGGAGTCATCTACCTGCTCTACCTCTCATGGTCCATGTGGCGTGAAACCGGCGGAATCAGGCTCGACGACGGATCCACAAATCATGGCTTTTCAAAGATCGTCGTCAAGGGATTTTTGTTGAACATCCTCAACCCCAAGCTGTCGATCTTCTTCCTGGCCTTCCTGCCGCTCTTTGTCTCGCCGCAGGGTGCTTCGCCCCTGATGGAAATGGTGCTTTTGAGCCTAATCTTCATGGCCATGACCCTGGTCATCTTCATCCTGTATGGCATCGCGGCCAATGTGGTCGGCAGGCACGTCGTTGGTTCGCCGAGGTCGCTGCGCTGGCTCCAACGCTCATTCGCAGTGACATTCGCAGCCCTTGGGGCCCGACTGGCCGCAGCGGATCGATAGGCCCGGCATCTTCGGGACACACGAAAACATATGTCGGCCTTCGCTTTCATACGTATCCCTTGATCATTCAATAGGAGAGATACGGCCATGCCCAGAGCCTTTTTCGTCACGGCCATTTTCGTATTGTCTTGCATATCAACATGTAATCCTCTCCTGTCCGAAGCGGCTCCGGTGCAGGCCCCGCAGCTCCTCAGACAAATCAAATGGACCGGAACTTCCTGGTTCGGATCGCCCATCATCCACGACCTGGGCAGCGGCTCCCGAAAGTTGATCGGGACCTACTACGACATCTTTGTCTGGGACCGCGATTTCAACCTCCTGGACACCGCTCTTTCCGGGTCCGAGCACCCGCATCAGGGCCGAATCTACGCCCCGGCCGTCTGTTCCGATCTCGACAACGACGGCATCTATGAAATCGTCGTGGGCAGCAACAACGGTAAGGTCGCGGCCTACGAGTGGAAAAACGACTCCTTGTCCGTCAAGGCGGGGTGGCCGGCCAGTACCTGCGACATGGGCCAATGCCCGGAAGTGCGCGGCTTGGCCGCCGGCGATCTGAACGGGGACGGCCGGATCGAAATCGTAGCCACCACCACCCAGACCTCAGGGGGAGCCCAGGTCTTTGTCTTCAACCCGGATGGAACGCCATTCCAACCGCCGGGGCTGTCCTTTACCGCCTGGCCGCGATACAACAAAGCCTCCGGACCCGGAAACGACGCCGACGCCAACGGGCCGGGGAACCATGGGTACGGTTGTTTCGGACTCAACGTGGGCATCGGGAACCTCGACGACGATCCCTTCCAGGAAATCGTGGTCACCTTCGACAATCACCAGATCAATGTCTTCCACCACGACGGGATCAGCATGCCGGCCTCGGACCACTACACCAACCGCTCGTCCGCCTATTTGGGAAATCGACTGAACTGGGGCCAGTTCATCCGCTGGTTCGAGGACGGAGTCGAGGAGGCCCACTACCATCACCACATCGGTCCCTGGCCCCATCCGAGCACGGACAAATGGATGCAGTGGACCGACTCGCCTCCCAACGTGGCCGATCTGAACGGTGACGGGAAAAACGAGGTGGTGGCCGTGTCCAACGTGGAAAAGGACGAACCCTACGACACCAAACACCATTCGGTCATGGTCCTGGAGGGATCATACGGAAGCGGGGCCAGGAGCGCCCGCCGCCTTGCCGGATGGGAGGCGCTGCCGTCCTCCGGCCGTCCTCAGAGCCGGGCCGGGAGGACATGGTACCCGCCGGCAAATCCGCCCTCCCCGACCGTAGTCGATCTGACCGGAGACGGCCGTCCGGAAATCCTCTACGCGGCCCATGACGGGTACATCTACTGCATATCCGCTTCCGCCGCCCAGCTCTGGCGAAGAAACATCCGCCACGGGCGGAATCTCATGTACGCCTCCGAGGTCATGGTCGCAGACCTGAACCAGGACGGCCGGCCCGAGCTGATACTGACCACCTATGGGGATCCGGACACCATCGCCCCCGGGGTCCCTCACGGCTATCTGATGATTTTGGATGCCGACGGCCAGGTGCTCCATGATGTCCAACTTCCCCAGCAAGGAACCAACGGCAACGGCAAGGGGGCACCGGCAGCCCCCACCGTCATGGATCTGACCGGAGACGGCAGCCTGGAAATCATCGTCCAGACCTTTGGGGCAGGATGCTTTGTCTTCACCGTGCCGGGGTCGGCGGAAAACCTCCTGTTGTGGCCCACAGGCCGGGGAAACTTTCTTCGGGACGGCCGTCCCTGGCCCAGGGTTGACACGAAGATCCTGCCTGGAGTGCTGCTCTTGCTTTTGAACGACTGACCAGAAAGAGGCCTGTACCGTACCAATGCAGGCCTTACGCCATCCATGAACCCAAAATTGCCGGTTATCGTATTGACTATAAATCTTAATAAACCTATTCTGACTTGGAATAATTTGGCGTGTGACCCATTTTGGAACAATAGCCACAACAAAAATAAAGGAGAGCCAGAATGAGCAAAGAGAGCAAATGTCCCGTGACGGGCAAAACGGGCAAGCCCATTTCCGGAGGCGGAACGTCAAACCGTGACTGGTGGCCGAACCAGCTGAACCTGAAAATTCTCCACCAGCACTCGAACCTGAGCAACCCCATGGGCGAGAGCTTCGACTACGCCGAGGAGTTCAAGAAACTCGACCTGGCGGCCGTGAAAAAGGATCTCCATTCCCTGATGACCGATTCGCAGGACTGGTGGCCGGCCGACTGGGGACATTACGGGCCGCTTTTCATCCGCATGGCTTGGCACAGCGCCGGAACCTACCGCTTGGGCGACGGCCGGGGCGGGGCGGGATCGGGCTCCCAGCGCCTGGCGCCGCTGAACAGCTGGCCTGACAACGTCAATCTGGACAAGGCCCGCCGACTTTTGTGGCCCATCAAACAAAAATACGGGCAACAGATTTCCTGGGCCGATTTGATGATCCTGGCCGGAAACGTGGCCCTGGAATCCATGGGCTTTAAGACCTTCGGCTTTGCCGCAGGCCGAGTGGACGTCTGGGAGCCGGAGGAGGACGTCTACTGGGGATCCGAGGAGGAATGGCTGGCCACGAGCGACAAGCCCAAAAGCCGCTATAGCGGTGAACGAGACTTGGAGAATCCACTGGCGGCCGTGCAGATGGGGCTCATCTATGTGAATCCGGAAGGACCGGACGGAAATCCCGACCCGGTGGCGTCGGGCCGCGACGTTCGGGAGACCTTCGCCCGCATGGCCATGAACGACGAGGAGACCGTGGCTCTGGTGGCCGGCGGCCACACCTTTGGCAAATGCCACGGGGCCGGTCCGGCGACCCATGTCGGCCCCGAGCCTGAAGCCGCTCCCATCGAGGAGCAAGGCCTGGGCTGGAAAAGCGATTTCGGCACCGGCAAGGGCGGCGACACGATCAGTAGCGGCATCGAGGGCGCCTGGAAGCCCAACCCGACCAAATGGGATCTGGGCTATCTGAGGGTACTCTTCAAGTACGAGTGGGAATTGGTCAAAAGCCCGGCCGGAGCCCATCAATGGCTTGCCAAGGACGTGGCCGAAAGCGACATGATCGTCGACGCCCACGATCCGTCCAAGAAGCACCGGCCCATGATGACCACGGCGGACCTCGCCCTCCGTTTCGACCCCATCTACGAGCCCATCGCCCGGCGTTTCCTGAAGAACCCCAAGGAGTTCACCGACGCCTTTGCCCGGGCCTGGTTCAAACTGACCCATCGCGACATGGGTCCCCGATCCCGCTATCTCGGCCCTGAGGTGCCGGCCGAGGAGCTCATCTGGCAAGACCCCGTCCCAGCCATCGATCACGATCTGATCGACGAAAAGGATATCACCAAACTCAAGGCCGGGATCCTGGCCTCCGGCCTGTCAATCCCGGAGCTGGTCGCCACCGCCTGGGCCTCGGCATCCACCTTCCGCGGTTCCGACAAGCGCGGCGGGGCCAACGGGGCCCGAATCCGCCTCGCCCCGCAAAAGGACTGGGAGGTCAACCAGCCCAAACAGCTGAAAACCGTGCTGCAGACCATGGAGAAGATCCAGACGGAGTTCAACGCGGCTCAGACCGGCGGCAAAAAAGTCTCTCTGGCCGACCTGATCGTTCTGGGCGGTTGCGCCGCCGTCGAAAAGGCGGCCGGAAAGGCCGGTCACGATGTGACCGTTCCCTTTGCGCCGGGACGTACGGACGCCTCGGCAGAGCAGACCGACGCGGACTCCTTTGCCGTCTTGGAGCCCAAGGCAGACGGGTTCCGGAACTATCAGAAGGCCAAATTCAACGTGTCGGCCGAGGAATTGCTGGTGGATCGGGCCCAGCTGCTGACTCTGACCGCGCCCGAGATGGCCGTTCTGGTCGGCGGTCTGCGGGTATTGAACGCCAATTACGGGCAGTCCCGGCACGGGGTCTTTACCAAAAGGCCCGAGGCCCTGACCAACGACTTCTTCGTCAATCTGCTCGACATGGGCACGGTATGGAAGCCGACTTCGGCCGACCCGGACGTGTTCGAGGGGCGAGATCGGGCCACGGGCGAGATCAAATGGACCGGGACTCGGGTCGATCTCGCCTTCGGCTCCGACTCCCAGCTCCGGGCCGTGGCCGAAGTCTATGCGTGTGCCGACTCCCTGGAAAAATTCCTGCAGGACTTTGTCGCGGCCTGGAACAAGGTCATGAACCTCGACCGTTTCGACCTCGCCTGATCATATCCGAAAAGGGCATACCCTTCAAAACATACTCGGTCCGGCGGGACTCATCTTCCGCCGGACCGAAAAATTCAACGCTCCCCCTGAGGTGCCGGTTATCGCCGGAAAAAATTCATGAGCACCGTCAACACGATGCTGACGATGATCATGGATGTGATCGGAACAAACACCCGGCCACGCTCGGATTCGATGCGGATATCCCCGGGCAGTCGGCCAAACCAGTTCAGAAGCCAGGGGGCGTAATGCCAAGCAAGGCCGACCGCTACCAAAAGGCACCCGATGACGATCAGCATCCGGGCCATGTCCGGCTCAACGCTCCAGTTCGTCAAGAATTTTGTTGACCGTGTCGACCATCATCCCCATCTGGGCCTGGATCGAGTCGAGGCTTTGGCCGCAGGTTTGGCAGTCCCAGACATTGGATACCATGACGGAGCAGGTATCGATCTCGGGCTTGTAGCCCATGAGGGTCAGATAGCCTTCGTGGGCTCCGCTATGGCCGTAGCCACCCTTTTCGGTGAAATGAATGCCCAGGCCGTAGGTGCTCGTTGAGCCGTTGGAGGTTGGCAAACCATCCATCATCGTTTTCACCGTGTCCATGCGCAGGCCGGCCTGGCCAGAGAAAAGCCGCCGGCACCACGAGGACAGGTCTCCCGGCGTGGTGATCATGTTCCCGTTGCCCACGAAGGCCGACATATTCGAGAGGGTCACATCGGCCAGGGTGGAGTTGTACCATAAGAAACCGGGGATGAACGGAGCGGGCAGGGTGTCGTCCTCCCCCCGCCAGGGCAAGGTAGTCTCGTTCAATTCGTTGGGAACGAGCAGCTCGTCGCGCACGAATTCGCCGTAGGCCTTTCCTGAAACCCGCTCCACGATCAAGGCCAGCAGGCCGTAGCCGGTGTCCGAATACCGGTACTTGAGACCCGGCGGGCTGAACTGGGCCTGCCGCCCTTGGGCGATGACCCCGAACATCTCGTCAAAGGTGAACTGATGGTCCGGATCCTGGGCCATGACGTACTCCAGATAGTTCAACTTCACATAGGGCTCGCCCTTGGTGGCCTCGTTCTCCTCGATATTCTGGTTGGAAAGATCGAATATCCCGGCCCGGTGCATGAGCACCATGCGGATGGTCATCTGGTTTTTGTTCGGGATGTCGTAGGCCGAAGTGTCCGGCACATAGGGCCGTCCCTGGCCCGGGATAGGATCGATGATCTTGTCGTCGATCCCGTCGATCCGGGTCTGACCCTTCTTCACCAATTCCGGCTCGGAATCGGTCGACACCGCCCTGAAAATCGCCCTGGCCTATCACCGCGCCCGTGGCGAAGGCACCCGCACCCGCCTGATCGGCCGAGAACTCGGCTACCACGGCGTCGGCTTCGGCGGCATCTCGGTTGGCGGCATGGTCAACAACCGCAAGGCCTTCAGCGTGCAGCTGCC
>RZZR01000123.1 GCA_009929795.1 Deltaproteobacteria bacterium
ATCGAGATGGCCAAGGAGGCCGCCTATACCACGGTCATTTCCCATCGATCCGGCGAAACCGAGGACAGCTTCATCGCCGATCTGGCCGTGGCCGTGAACTCGGGCCAGATCAAGACCGGGTCCTTGTGCCGGAGCGACCGTCTGGCCAAGTACAATCAGCTTCTGCGTATCGAGGAGGACCTGGAGGACCAGGCTGTGTTCTTCGGCCCGGCCATGCTCGACTGGCTGTGCGGTCGATGGCTGGACGGAGAATAGGAGGCTTTTGGTGATTCTTCTCGACGGCAAGGCTACGGCAGCGGCCATTCGAGCCGAACTGGGGGCAAAGGTGGCGGCCATGGTCAAGGACCGTGGCCGCCGTCCCGGGTTGGCGGTCATCCTGGTTGGTGAGGACCCGGCCTCGACCATCTATGTCAGAAACAAGGAGCGGGCCTCGGCCGAGGCCGGCATTGAATCCCGGGCCTTCCGCCTGCCCGCCTCGACAGGGCAGGACGAGCTGGAAACCCTAATCCGGGATCTGAACCGGGACAAGACTGTGGACGGCATCCTGCTCCAACTTCCTCTGCCCAAGGGCCTGGACAGTCAGCGATGTCTGGGCCTCATAGATCCGGACAAGGACGTGGACGGGTTTCATCCGGTGAACATGGGCCGCCTGACCCTTGGTCTGCCGGGGCTCCGGCCTTGCACCCCGGCCGGGGTCATGGAGCTTCTGGCCAGATACGACCTCGACGTTTCGGGAAAACGGGCCGTGGTCGTCGGCCGGAGCAATATCGTGGGCAAGCCGCAGGCCCTGATGCTCCTGGAGAAGAACGCCACGGTGACCATCTGTCACTCCCGGACGGCCGATCTGGCCGGGGCCGTGCGCCGGGCCGATTTCGTGATCGCGGCCGTGGGTGTGCCCAGGCTGGTGACCAGGGACATGGTCGCTCCTGGGGCGGTGGTGGTGGATGTGGGGATGAACCGGACCGAGACCGGCCTGTGCGGAGACTGCGATTTCGAGGGGCTGCGAGAGGTGGCCTCGGCCATGACCCCGGTGCCGGGCGGGGTGGGGCCCATGACCATCGCCCAACTCTTGTCCAACACGGTCCAGGCCTTTGCCGTCGGCCGATGACGTAGCCCCTTCAATTCGTCGCCGGGTTCCATCCACGGCGCGCCCGGAGGCCGCGTGACATTGGCCCATCTCTTTGCCCTGGCCTGGATACTCGATCTGGTCGTCGGCGATCCGGCCCGGATTCCCCATCCGGTCCGGGGCATGGGTCGAACGGCGGTGTTCTGGGAAAGGGTTCTCTATCGCCCAAACGTCACGGCCGGGGTGTTCTTTTGGCTGGCCTGCGCCGTCACGGTTCTGGCCGTCACGGTTTTGGGCTTTGGCCTGGCCGCTCCGGTCGGATCATGGGCCGAGGCCCTTTGTTCCCTGTACGTCATGGCCACCTTGCTGGCCACCAGATCCCTCCATTCCGAGGCCTTGGGCGTGGAGCTGGCCTTGCGGGACGGTGACCTTCCACGGGCCCGGACTCTGCTCTCCCGCATAGTCAGCCGGGACACGGCCAACCTGGACGAGGCCGCTGTCCGGCGGGCTGTCCTTGAAACCGTGGCCGAAAATTTGTCCGATGGGGTAGTGGCTCCGATGTTCTTTCTGGCCTTGGCCGGGATTCCGGGCATGATTCTTTACAAGCTGGCCAGCACACTGGATTCCATGGTCGGGTATCGCACTCCCCGCTACGAGGCCTTCGGGCGTTTTTCGGCCCGGGTCGATGATGTCCTGAACTTGGTTCCGGCCCGGATGACGGCCGTGTTTTTAGCCGTTCTGGCTCCCATGGTCCGGGGCTCGATCCGTAGATCCTGGAAGGCCACAGTGGATCGCAAGATATTGGTCAGCCCCAATGCGGGATGGCCAGAGACGGTCCTGGCCGGGGCGTTAAATGTCCGCCTGGCCGGACCGGGGGACTATCATGGCCGCCGGGTCCAACGGGCCTTCATCCATCCCCGAGGCCGCGATCCCGAGGCAGTGCATCTCAATCGGGCCTGGGCTCTCATCTATGCCGTGTCCGCGACGGCGGCTCTTGGGACGTGGGGTCTGCTGACTCTGAGCGGAGGGCAGTTCTGGGGTCTGGCCGGCCGGGTTTTCGTCCCATGACCTCGCCTCCATCCATCAAAGGTCGATTTGGGTTCCGTCTGGGAACGACCTCCTTTGTCCTAGCCGACGACATTCTCCCTAATGTCCGGTTCCTGGGTCCCCTGGTGGACGAGATCGAGCTGGTCTGGTTCGAGGGGCCACCTTGTGAGGAGACGCTTCGAGATCTCCCGATCCTGGCCCGAGACCACGGGCTTCGCTACAATGTCCATCTCCCTCTGGATCTTTTTGTTGGCGACCCGGACCTAGAGACCAGGTCCCAGAGTCTGGACAAGGCCCGACGATGCCTGGAGCTGGCCATGCCCCTTGACCCGACCTGTCTGATATTGCATTTGGAGAACCGGGGACCGGACAGAACGGCCTTGGGTCCGGATCTGGAGTGGCTGGAGAGAATCGAGTCCGGTTTTATCCGTCTGGCGGCATCGATCGGATCTTCGGAACTTCTGGCCGTGGAAAACACGGACTTCCCCCTTGTTTGGGTGGAAGAGCCGGTCCGTCGAGCCGGCGGTTCCTTTTGTCTGGACCTGGGTCATTTGGCTCGGGAGGGGTCGGACCTGTCCGGGGCATGGCAGCGTTTCGGCGACCGGACGATCATGATCCACGCCTACGGGCTGAGGCCCGACGGCCGTCACGGATCCCTGCGCCTGGCCCCGAAAAGCGATCTAACGTACCTGTCCGCCATACTCGCCGAGTATCGAGGCGGGCTGAGTCTTGAGGTTTTTGACCTGGAATCATTCACGGAGTCCGTCCAATGCTTGAGGGAAACAATCAAGGGGAACGACGCATCCTGGTGACCGGGGGCTGTCGGAGCGGCAAGAGCCGTTTTGCTTTGGACTGGGCCGCTGCCAGGGGAGCGAGGAAGATCTTCGTGGCCACGGCCTCGGTGATCGGAGATCCGGAAATGGCCCGACGGGTGGAGCGGCATCGCCGCGAGCGGGGCCTGGGCTGGAACACGGTGGAAGAGCCGAGGAATCCGGCCCGGGTGCTGCGAAGCATTTGCACCATGGGCGACGTAGCCGTCATCGACTGCCTGACCCTCTGGGTTTCGAATCTGTTGGTCGAGGACACCAGACCAGCGGATGTCGTTCGGGCGGCCGAGGATCTGGCCCGGGCCCTGGAGGCGGTGACCTGCCCGGTGGCCCTGGTCGCCAACGAGGTGGGCATGGGCATCGTGCCTGAGAACGAGCTGGGCCGAACGTTTCGGGATCTGGCCGGCGAGGTGAATCAGATCGTGGCCCGGACCGTGGACCGGGTGGTGTTCATGGTGGCAGGCCTTCCCATGGATGTCCGGAGATCCGGGTGACCACTCTTGCGGGCCTTTGGTCTGCCCTGGGTTTTTTGTCGGTGCTGCCGATGGGCCGAGGCCTGCGGCCGGATCGGGACATGGTGCCCTGGTTCCCGGTGGCCGGCCTGGTCATTGGTATGGCCTGGGCCGGTCTGGACGCGG
This sequence comes from Deltaproteobacteria bacterium, assembly GCA_009929795.1. Classification (NCBI taxonomy): domain Bacteria; kingdom Pseudomonadati; phylum Myxococcota; class Myxococcia; species Deltaproteobacteria bacterium. Next base: position 3,579 of record RZZR01000123.1, read on the forward strand.
CCGTGGGGTTGGTGCTGGACGGATGGCTGCGGTCCTGGATCGCGGTTCTGCTCCTGGCCGGATTGACCGGGGGTCTGCATCTGGACGGTTTGGCCGACACGGCCGACGGCCTTTTGAGCCACCGGGGCCGGGAGCGGGCCCTGGAGATCATGCGCGACAGCCGGATCGGAACTTGGGGCGTCCTGGCCCTGGTGGCCATCCTGGGGATTAAGGCCGGAGCCTTGGGCGAGCTGGAAGGCGGATGGAGCAGGGCGGCCTGTCTGGTTTTTGTCCCGGCCTACGCCCGGGCGGCCGTCCTCGCGGTCATGGCTTGGCTACCGTATGTTCGGGGGGCTGAAGGCATGGCCTCCGGCCTGTCCGATTTCTCCCGGTTTCGGTCCTTGGCCCTTTTCGGTGTGGTGGTGCTTCTGTCCCTGGTTTCGGGTCCCGGATGGAACATGATCTGGTCCTGCTTGGTCGCGACCCTTGGACTGGGCTTCTGGTTTTCCAGAATTCTGGGCGGGGTGACCGGGGACACCTTGGGAACCGTGATCGAGGTCGGAGAAGCGGCCATGCTCCTGACCCTGGCGTCCGCCTGGGCCTGAAATGCTAGGGGTTGAGCCCCTTGCTGACGGGGAGTTTTCGTTTCAACCATTTGTTCCAGCCGTCGTGGAGGATCCTGACGTCGGCAAAGCCCCGCTTGAAGAGTTCTTCGGCCACTTCGTCGCTCATGGTGCAGAATTCGCCGTCGCAATAGGCGATGATGACGGCGTTCTTGTCCAGCAGGGGTTCGGCCTGGGGGAAGAAGCGTTCGAATTCGTCGGCCGGGAGGTTGACGGCCCCCCGGATATGGCTGGCCTCGTATTCGTCGGCAAAGCGGGCGTCCACGAACACGGCTTGTCCGGAATCGAACAGTCGTTTGGCCTCCTCGATGGTCACGGATTTTGAGGCGGCCAGGGCTGGAAAGGCCAGAACAAGGCAGAGCAAAAGGGCGGCGGGTGAAAACCAGTTTTTGATCATGTCGGTTGCTCCGTTGGTTGACAAGGGAATCAGGAAGAAACGGCCGGGCCGATTTCGGCCTCCTCGAAGGTCTTGACCTCGGTAAACATGGCCACGGCCGCGTCCAGGATGCTCACGGCCAAGACCGCTCCGGTCCCTTCGCCCAGGCGCATGCCCAAGGCGAGGATGGGTGAAAGCCCCAGATGGTCGAGCATGGCCGCGTGCCCGGGTTCGGCTGAGACGTGACCGGCGAACATGAAGTCCCGGCAGGCCGGACAGAGGGCCGCGGCCGTCAGGGCCCCGGCCGTGGAGATGAAGCCGTCCACGACCACCGGAGTCCGGCGCGCGGCGGCGGCCAGAATGAGTCCGGTGATGGCCCCTATCTCGAAGCCGCCAACTTTGGCCAGAACGTCCAGGGGATCACCGGGATCCGGGGCATTGACGGTCAGGGCGCGGCGGATGACCCCCAATTTGCGGTCCAAACCGGTCCGGTCCAGACCGGTGCCCGGTCCGACCAAGGCCTCCGGGTCTTGTCCGGTCAGCACGGCCCCAATGGCCGTGGAGGCCGTGGTGTTGCCAATGCCCATGTCACCGGTGGCCAGAAGGCGCGCCCCTTGATCCATGGCCAGATCGGCCAGTTCCGCTCCGGTCAGGATGGATTCCCGGGCCTGGTTCCGAGTCATGGCCGGACCCCGGGCCATGTTGGCCGTGCCCGGGGCGATCTTGCGGATGAGCAGGGACGGATTCTCGGCGGCCAGGCCGGAAAGGTCTGCGGCCACCCCCAGATCGGCAACCAGGACTTTGGCCCGGGCCGTTCCGGCCAGGGCGTTGATGCCGGCCCAGCCCCGGACAAAGGCGGCCACCATCTGGGGGGTGACCTCGGCCGGAAAGGCACTGACCCCCTCGGCGGTTACGCCGTGATCGGCGGCCATGACCAGGACGGCTCGCTCCCCGATGTCGGGGGTCAGGGTGGCCTGGATGGCGCAAAGCCTCTCGGCCAGGTCGTGGAGCCGGCCCAGGGCCCGGGGGGGCATGATCAGGTCGGCGTTTCTGGCCCGGGCCCGCTCGAACCAGGATCGGTCCGTTGGGGTCACGGCGGCAAGCAGTTTCTGGAGTTTTCGCTCCATGTGGTCAGGCTCCTCAATGATATTCATGGGGTCAAGCACGAGGCAGGCTGGCTAGCACAGAGCCGCCGACAAGGCCAGAGATGACATTGGCCAGGATATGGTGAGTACTTTTTAAAAATATGTGTTACGTTTCTTTCATCAGACCGTTCACGGCCGATCATGACCGGGGCTTGAAAAGCTTGTACACGGCCGAGAAGTCCTCACCATCCAATCCCTGGGCAAAGGTTTGGGCGTAGACCTCCTTGGCCGCCGATCCGGTGGGCATGGGCATCTTCATGTCAAAGGCCAGATCCTGGAGGCAGTGGAGGTCCTTGTGGATCAGGGCGCTGGAGAACTGGGTGGAAAAGTCCTCGTGGAGGAGCTTGGCTCGCTTGGCCTTGAGGACCAGGGAATCACCCCCGCCCACGGCCAGGATGTCCAGGACCTCCTCACGATCGATGCCGGCGGCCTCGCCCAGGGCCAGGGCCTCGGCAATGGCGGCCATGAAGGTGCCCAGGGTCAGGTTGTTGACCAGCTTCATCTTGGTGGCCAGGCCGGGCGTCTCCAGAAAGAAGACGTGCCGGCCGACGTCCTCGAGCAGGGGCAGGGCCGTGTCAAAGGCCTGCTTTCGGCCGGAGGCCAGAACGGTCAGGGCTCCCTGGCTGGCCGGGACGACGCTGCCCAGAACCGGAGTTTCCAGATAGTCGGCCCCGGCCCGACGGCAGAGGTCATGGAAATGCTCCACTCGTTGGTAGTGGTTGGTGGAGAAATCGACGAAGATTTTCCCTTGGGCCTCTCCGGCCAGAAGGCCATTCTCGGCGGTCAGAATCCCCTGAACGGCGTTACTGTCGAAGAGGCAGATGCCGATGATATCGGCTTGGCCGATGACCTCGGCCGGGGCGGCGGCCACTCTGACGTCCAGTCCCTCGACCTTGGACTGTGTCCGGTTCCAGACCGTGAGCGCGTGTCCCTGGTCGATCAATCGTCCGGCAATGGCCCGACCCAGATGGCCGAGGCCGATGAATCCGACGTTCATGGTGG
>RZZR01000124.1 GCA_009929795.1 Deltaproteobacteria bacterium
GCATGGGTCGGCAGGGAGTTGTTGGCAGGTCATGGGCGGTCATCCTGATTCTGAGTTTGGGTCGTCTCAGGTCCGGAAGACAGACCTAGAGAGAATCGCTGCCCATCTGGCATCGACCCTGGGGATTGGATCTCAGGAAGCCCGGTTGGCTATGCGCTTTTTCGGTGAAGTGCTGACAGACGCCCTGGTTCGGCTTGAGCGAGAACAGGCCCGAGGAAACGAGGCCGAGGCCCGGGCTCTGATCGATTTGATCCGCGGGGTGAAAGACTGTCTCGGAGTGACCGAACCGCAAGGGCAAACTGACGTGCGTCGTCTTTTGGATGCATGCATGGTTGCGTCCGAGCACCCCGGAACTACTTGACAAGACGGCCCAGCCTGGTTTGAAAGAGAACTTCGACATGTTCGAGATCGGCCGCCCCCGCAGAGGGCGCAACCATTCATACATACATCCAGGAGGATCGGGATGCACGCGGAAAGCACCAACGTGGTCTTTGAACTCATCGGCAACATGCTGCACAGCTCGGTGGAAGGCACCATCGGGGTCATCGGCATCTTCACCTATCTGGCCGTCATTGTCGCTGCCAGCCTTTATCGGATCCACGAGGGGATGAAGTCTGGGCATCATTAATATAAGAGAAACGTCCGGGTAAAAAGCCTGGACGCGAGAACAAAAAAAAATCGGGCCAGGGATCGTTTGTCCCTGGCCCGATTTTTTTCGTTGATCAGGGGGCGGGCTAATCAGCGACGGGCTTGGTCACGGCCCCGGACCGAATGCAACGCGTGCAGACGCTCAACCTTTTGACCTGGCCGTTGGCCATTTGAGCACGAACGGTCTGCAGGTTGGGCATGAACCGCCTTTTGGTCTTGTTGTTGGCGTGGCTGACGTTATTCCCGGTCTGGGGTCTTTTCCCGCATATGGCGCATTCCTTGGACATGGTGTCTTCCTCCTTGTATGGTCTCGGCACCCTCGGGGTGGATTTTTTTTGGATCGACGAACAAAGAATTGGATTTTCTACAGGCCTTCCAGAAAAATTGCAAGCCCGAAATCCTTGACAGCAAAAAAGGTCTTCGGGTAGATGGACCTCCTTACGCTATGCGACACGAGTGGATTCAATTGTCTGCAATCCCGGCGCAAGGCCGGGAATTTTCGTTTCTGGACGAACGGGAATGGGATTCCTTGTTCCGTGAATCGAGTCTGGACATCGAAATTGCCGGTCCTTTTGAAGCCATCGCAATGGTGTTGCCCCAAAGCGACGGTGTCTACGTCAAAGGCAGAATAGCCGGACGTTTTCGGTCCCAGTGCGTCCGGTGTTTGGAGCGGGCCGAGTTCAGGATTGACGAAAGTTTTGAATTCTTCGAGTCCTTCGAGGACTGGGGTTCAGGGGCTGATGACGGTTTGCTCCGCTCGTCCGGGGGGGGCTGGGAGATGGACATCCGGGCGGTGATGTGGGAGCAGTTCAGCCTTGCCCTGCCCGACAGGGTGCTCTGCTCCGAAGATTGCAAGGGCCTGTGTGGCCGATGCGGCCAAAATTTGAACATCGAGCCCTGCGGGTGCTCGTCCGAGAAGGGTGATTCCAGATTGGCCGTGCTCCGGGGGCTGCAGATGAAGACAGATCATTCCGATACCAAAGACAAGAAGAGGTAAGCCATGCCATTGCCCAAGAGAAGGACCTCCAAGTCCAAGAGGAACATGCGGCGATCCCATGATCATGTGCCGGTTCCCAACGTCGTGTACTGCAAGTGCGGAGAGGCCACGCTCCCGCATTGCATCTGTCCCTCGTGCGGAGAATACCGTGGGCGGGAGTACACAAGGCCTGGAGATGCCGAACAGCAGTAAACCCTGCATCGCGGTCGACGCCATGGGCGGCGACTTCGGGGTGGAAGTGGCTGTGGTCGGGGCCTTGGAGGCCGTGAGGGATGACGAAATCGATGTTGTCCTGGTCGGCCGTGAACCCGAGATTAAGGCCTGTTTGCCCAAGGCGGAGTCTATTCCCGGCATTTCCATCCGGCACGCCGAGGAGGTGGTGTCCATGTCCGACAAGCCTTCGGACATGCTCCGCCGCAAGAAAGACTCCTCCATACAGGTGGCCTGTCGGCTCGTACGAGAAGGCCTAGCCCACGGCGTGGTCAGCGCCGGGAATTCCGGAGCCACACTGGCCAGCGGCATGTTCATCCTTGGGCGCATCGAGGGTATCGAGCGGCCCGGGCTAGCCACCATCCTGCCCACCGAGCGAGAGCCTATTGTCCTCATCGACGTCGGCGGTAACGTCGACTGCAAGCCTTACAATCTGGTCCAGTTTGGATTTATGGCCGACGTCTTGGCCAGGGACGTTCTGGGGCGGAAGAATCCGAAAGTCGGTATTTTGAACATCGGTGAGGAAGAGGGCAAGGGGAATTTTTTGACCAAGGAGACCCATACCCTGTTCAAGCTGACCGGCCTCAACTTCATCGGCAACGTCGAGGGCCGGGATATTTTTACAGGCAACGCCGATGTCATCGTCTGCGACGGGTTTGTTGGCAACGTAGCTCTGAAGTTGAGCGAAGGGCTGAGCACCTCGTTGATCAAGATGCTTCGACAGGAGCTTTTTGGGACCTGGGTCGACCGAATTGGGACCTTTCTGGCGAGGAAAGCCTTTCGCCGCTACAAGAAAAAGGTCGACTACGCCGAGTACGGCGGGGCATTGCTCCTCGGACTCAAGGGTATCGCTGTGGTCTGTCACGGGGCGTCCAACAGCAGGGCCATCACCAAGGCTGTGCAGATGGCTGCGACCTTTGTCCGAAATCAGGCCAACGAGCATCTTGAGCAGGGACTGGCCGCTAACAAGAATCTCGGAGTGTTTGCCAAGCGGGCCCTGCCGGCCAGGAAACCAGCTTGATGGAACGGGCTTGCACCATAGAAGGCCTCGGTTTCCACGTTCCTGCCCGGATTGTGACCAATGCCGAGCTGGAAACCATGGTCGACACCAACGATGAGTGGATCGTCAGTCGCACCGGCATCCGCCAGCGTCATGTGGCCGGTCCCGGTGAGACATGTTCAGAGCTGGCCCTGGAGGCGACTCGCAAGGCCTTGAAAAATGCTGGGCTAGTGCCAGAGGATTTGACCCACATCATCCTGGCCACCTTCACCCCCGACGCCTACATTCCGAGTGCGGCCTGCGTTCTGGAGAACAAGCTCGGCCTCAAGAACCTGCCTGCTTTCGATCTCTACGCCGCCTGTTCGGGTTTTCTCTACGCTCTGGAGGCGGCCAGGGCGTTCTGCGCTCTGCACGCCGAGGCCAGAATTCTGGTGGTGGCCAGCGAAGTGGTGACCTCCAGAACGGATTTCACCGACCGCTCGACGTGCGTCCTCTTTGGTGATGGAGCTGGCGCGGCCGTGGTAACGAACCGGGCGGAGCGGGGAATTCGGATCCGGGACGTTATGCTCGACGCCGATGGGTCCTTGGGAGATCTGCTTACAGTTCGTGGTGGAGGATCGGGATGGCCCCCGGTCATGGGACAACCCGTGGGCCGGGATTATTTCGTGGAGATGCAGGGTCGGGAAGTTTTTCGCCACGCCGTGCGCTGCATGCAGGCCTTGTCGGAGAAAATCCTTGTTCGAAACGGCCTGAACAACGACGACATCGACCTGTTCATTCCCCACCAGGCCAATGAACGAATCATCCATTCCCTGGCCAAAAAGCTCGATTTTCCCGAGGACCGGATCATGATCAACGTGGACCGCTACGGGAACTGCTCGGCGGCCTCCATTCCCATCGCTTTGGCCGAGGCTATGGAGTTCGGGCGGTTTCGGGACGGAGACAGGTTGCTTTTGACTTCCTTTGGAGGAGGTTTTACTTGGGCTTCGGCCATTCTCGAAGCGTGAGCGCAGGGAGGAGATGATGACGGAGAAAAAGCTGATCGTGGTCACCGGAGGGTCCCGGGGCATTGGCCGGGCCATTGTCCTGGCTTTGGCTGCCGAGGGCTACGATGTTCATTTCACCTACGTCAGCAGGCCCGACGCTGCTGAGGCGGTCAGCGAAGAGGCTCAAGGCATCGGGGGGCAGGCCACGGCCCATCGGCTGGACGTGGCCGACTGGGACGCGGTCAAGAATTTTTTCGAAGGACCCATCAAGGACTCGGGGCACCCTTACGGGCTGGTCAACAATGCGGCCATCACCGGAGACGGGCTTCTGGTTCGCATGAAGCAAACGCAATGGGCCTCGGTTCTTGACGTCGGTCTGGGAGGGGCTTTCGCATGTCTGCAGCAGGCGGCCAAGGTCATGATGCGGCAGCGTCAGGGTCGCATCGTGAACATCTCGTCCGTGGTCGGGCAGAGTGGGAACGCCGGGCAGGCCAACTATAGTGCGGCGAAGGCCGGGCTCATCGGTCTGACCAAGGCTGCGGCCCAGGAACTGGCTCCACGGGGCGTGACGGTCAATGCCTTGGCTCCCGGTTTTATCGAAACGGATATGACCGGATCCCTGGACGACGAGGTTCGAAGTCGATATCTGGCCCATATTCCTCTGGCCAGATTCGGCAGACCCGAGGAGATTGCCGCCGCGGTCTCCTATTTTCTTTCGCCCCTGGCGGGATATGTCACCGGCCAGGTGCTGGGGCTGAACGGCGGGCTGTACATGTAGTCGGCATCCGGTTCTCCCGTCGCGGATAGGGCCGGTATTGAGAAGAACGAAAACACCATCCATACATTCGGAGGGAATACAATGTCCGTCGAAGAGAAAGTCAAAGCCATTGTGGTCGAGCAGCTCGGCGTCAGCGCCGAGGAAGTTAATCCAGATTCTAAGTTCGTCGAGGACTTGAACGCCGACTCCCTAGACCTGACCGAGTTGATCATGGCCATGGAGGAGGAGTTCGACGTCGAGATCAACGACGATCATGCCCAGAATATCGTCACGGTCCAGGACGCCGTGGATTACATCAAGAAGAGCATCTAGGTCCTGGGCGGACATACTCACGACTGGGGCGCGATCCAGACGCGATCCGCCCCGGGTTCATTTTTTTGACAGTCACACGGTGTAGGGAGAGAACATGACCCCCCCTTCCAGACGAGTCGTGGTCACCGGGCTTGCGGCCTTTACCCCTCTCGGCAACACGTTGGAGGAAAGCTGGGAGGGTCTCCTGGCCGGCCGATCGGGCATCGCCCCCCTGACCCTTTTCGACAGCCGCGAGCACCAGACCCGGATCGCCGGGGAACTGAAAAACTTCGTTCCCCACGAGTCCATTCCCTTCAAGCAGGCCAAACGGATGGACCGTTTCACGCAGATCGCGGTCACGGCCGGTCTGCAGCTGATGGAGAACGCCAAGTTCGCTATTTCCGAGGAGGATTCCAGGGAGGTGGGAGTCATCCTCGGCTGCGGACTCGGGGGCCTGGAAACCATCGAGACCTTTCACGGCCGTCTCTCCAAACAGGGGCCGAAGAAGATTTCCCCTTTCTATATACCAATGCTCATCGCCAACATGGCTCCGGCCCAGATCGCCATCTCCATCGGGGCCCGGGGCGTCAACCTAGCCACGACTTCGGCCTGTGCCTCGGGACTGCACGGCATTGGCTGCGCCTATGCGGACATCTTGGCAGGACGATCCAAGGCGATCATCACCGGCGGGGTCGAGGCGACCATCACGGCCATGGCCGTGTCCGGCTTCAATGCCATGAAGGCCTTGAGTACCAGAAATGATGAACCTGAAAAGGCCAGTCGGCCGTTTGATCGGGACCGGGACGGATTTGTCATGAGCGAGGGATGCGGCCTGCTTCTTCTCGAAGAACTTGATCATGCCTTGGCTCGGGGGGCCAAGATTTTGGCCGAAGTCATCGGTTACGGAGCGTCTTGCGACGCAGGGCACATGGTGGCGCCGGACGAAGACGGACGGGGCATGAGCCTGGCCATGCAAAACGCCCTGCGGGATGCCGGCATCGCGCCGGAGCGCGTCGATCACATCAACGCTCACGGCACATCGACTCCCTTGAACGACATCAGCGAGACCAGGGCCATCAAGGCAGTTTTCGGATCCCACGCAAACAAGCTGACCATATCGGCCAACAAGTCGCAGATCGGACACATGCTCGGAGCAGCCGGCGGGGCCGAGAGCGTTTTCACCGTGCTGACCATCGCCAAGGGCATGATCCCGGGGACCATGAATCTCGAGAATCCGGATGACGAGTGCGATCTGAACTACATGGCCGGGCGCGCGGCCCCGGGTCGGGTCAATTACGCAATGTGCAATTCCTTCGGCTTCGGGGGCACCAACGCCTCCATCGTCTTTAAGCGATTCGAATAGACGCGGCCTGCGGACCGCACAGATCCACACAGGGAGGACCAGATGCAGGATCTCAAGGATCGAGACCCCCAGGTGGCGGCGGCCATCGAGAAGGAACTGAACCGTCAGCTGGACAATCTGGAGCTGATCGCGTCCGAGAATTTCGTGTCCGAGGCCGTGCGGCAGGCCACAGGCAGCGTCATGACCCACAAATACGCCGAGGGCTACCCCGGGAAGCGTTACTATGGCGGGTGCGAGTTTGTGGACGAGGCCGAGATTTTGGCTATAGAGCGGGCCCGAAAGCTTTTCGGGGCAGAGTACGTCAACGCTCAGCCCCATTCGGGGTCCCAGGCCAACATGGGCGTCTATTTCGGGGCC
>RZZR01000125.1 GCA_009929795.1 Deltaproteobacteria bacterium
GATTAACACCGGCTTACGCAGCCGAATCAATTCCCCGAAAGACAATTCCATGCCGATGGAAAAGAGCAGAAGGACGACCCCGATCTCGGCCATGGCCTCGACGGCGTGGATGTCCCCCACCAGGTTCAGACCGTAGGGGCCGGCGATGATCCCCGTCAGCAGGAAGCCGACGATGGCTGGAATGTTGATCTTGTGGCAGACGTAGATGACGCCGATGGACAGGCTGAAAACGGTGACGAATTCTTGAAGCAGAGGGATTTCCATGGCTGGCTCTCGCTCGGTGTGATGATGGAGACGGCTCGTGCCGAAACGACGGCCACGCTACCGGAATCCCCATCGCCGGGCAAGACGGCCCCCTTCAGATCAGATCGTTTCGGACGAATAGTTCCACCCTGGCTCCGGTGACCCGACTCCGCCCCATCCGCCAGGCAGTCCCCAGCCAGACAGCCTGCAAACCGAGCAGGACCTCTGGACGCCACAGGACACCAAGGCCCCGAGCCAGATCCGGATGCCCTCCGGTGGGGGCCATGAACGACGCCAAACCGATTCCGACTGCGGCTCCGCCCAGGCTCATGTACTGATAGGCCGTGATTCCATCCCGACCCCGGAAGTCGGCGCGCAGAAATTCCGACCCGAACCGCCAGAGCTGCGTACCCCCGATGGCAATGGCCACGGCCAAACCCATCCGGCCGGAAAGGAAAAACCAAGTCCCGGCCAGAGCGATCAGGGTGCAGACCACTGCAGTCATGGCTTGGATCGGCACCACCGGAACACCGTCCAGTCCATGGGCATAGGCAATTTTCTTGGTCCGTCCCTCGAAGATCATGGCCACCGCACCGAACAGCCTTTGCCAGGGCCTCGGCAAGGAATCGATCCGCCGGCCGTAGCAGCAGCCGAAGCTCAGACAGGCCAGGCGGCCAGTGCCTTCTCCCAAGGCGTAAGCCAAGCCCGTGGCTGCGATCATGGGCCCGGCCATGGAAATATCGCCTGCGGCTTTGGACACTACCCAGGCCAGAACGGGCGTGACCAGCACGCCCGCGAACACGGCGGCCCCGACGCTGAAGGTATGGCGTTTGCCCTCCACGATCCCGGCCAGGAAACCTGCGGCCGGGACACACACGGCCAGCACGGTCAAGGCCAGTATCCCGCCCCAGACCAGGGGCACTCCTGCCGCGGCCATGAGCACCAAGGCCAGAGCCGTGGCCAGAGCCACGCTCGCCCCGGTCAAAATTCCGTACATGGTGAAATTCACCCCTTCCCATGATCCGTCGGCCATTCTGCTGACCGGAAAAACCCAGGCCACCTGCCACCGTTCCCGGGGCAGGACGCGAAAGGCCAGGGCATAAACAGCGGCCAGGACAGCCCCCAAGCCCAGAACGAACATGCCGTTACTCATGACACCCCTCCCGCAAGGGCCCGGCCGATTTCCGAACGAACCGTTATATCGGTTTCTGTCAACGGATACCCGAAGACCGTGGAAAACAGCCCGCCCGGCCTGGCTTGGTTGGACACGAGATCCGGACTGAATTGGATTCGGTCAGGTTCGAAAAGCAGAACCACCACCGAACTGCCGGGCTTGAACAGACTCTTGGGCTGCCCCCGCTGGAGGACCATGCCCTGCCTGGCCGGAACCGGATCATCGTATCCCCGCTTCGAATAGCACTGAACCACGTGCCCGATCATCAGGGCCACGACCTCGACCATGGCCACAAGCCCGCATCCGGCTCCCCCGGGCACGTCTGTATCCAGAACCGTCACCGTCCTCCGATTCGTGGAGTACGGGGTGACCATCTCGACCACGGCCCGAGGGTTGCAAGCATGGTAGGCTCCGTCCACCTCGTAGATGTCAGCTACCTTTCCGCTGACCGGAACGTGGTTGAAATGGTATTTCTCCGGGGTCAACCTGAAGACCGCGAATCCTCCGCGGGCGAACCGATCGGCCCAGGGGCTTTCCCGGCCCAGGAGCTCATCGAAGCGAAAGAATTTTTCCTTGATGAAAAGCATGGAGTTCTCATCCAGGGAACCGACCACGGCCCTGGAATCAGCGGGCGAAACGATCCGCCCTTCCTCCTCGGGCATAGGTCTGGTTTCCCAGTAACGGATTTTCCGTTCGAAGATTTTTCGGGGCGTATCGTAAAATAAACTCGGTCTGACACATTCGTGAAGATCGATCCCCAGCCGCTCGACGAATTTTTTGGCTCCGGTCAGAGTGGCTCCCAGGGGCATGTCGAAATTGATGAACCCGAGAAGAGCGTTCATTCGCCGAGAAACGGCCAGCCGGAACAGAAACGGGGCCCGCTCCCTGACCGTGGAATAGAGGAACCGGACCACGGCATCCCCGAGCAGAGGTTCCTGTACGGTCTGGGCCGTTCGCCTGCAGATATAGACGTTTTCAGACGCATTGGACATGATCGACCTCCTGTTGACCGGCGAAACGGCCGGAGTGCATATGGGCCAGGCCGACCAGGAGCACAATCAGGTCCTCGAGAATCTCCAGGCCAAGACCCTGGGCCGTTCCTTTGATGCGGATGCTCTCCAGGGCCCCCTCGACATCCAGGCCCGATGCCCCGATCCAGGCCATTGTTTCGGGGCAGGCCTCGGCCAGCATGCCACTGAAGGCGGCCATGTCCCTCGCGACCCAGGCGGCCCCTTCCCTGACGTAGCGGTTGCGCCACCGGCCACGGCATTGCTTTTCCAGGGCCGCGTTCATCTCCCGGGCACCCGTGGCAAAGACGGATTGTCTCCGCAGGCATCGAAGCCCGTCCTTGGTCATCCGGGACCAGGCCGCCTCTGCCTCGCGGTTGACGATCCTGGCCTCTGTCTCCTCCAAAAGCCCCGGGCCGCCAAAAGCCTCGACCACCTCGGGTCGCCATTCGGCCAGACAACGAAGCAAAGCAAGCCTGTACTCGTTGAGGTGGACCCTGATATAGCCTTTGTATCGCCGACTGGACCTCGTCTTTCTGGTCCTGGAGACGATATCGATCAGAAAACGGTTTGGCGTGTCCTGACGGACATAGAAAGTCGGAATGCCCAGGGCCGCCCCGAACACCGCCTGTCTCCGTTCGCTCTCGACAAAAGGCGAATCTGGAATCATGCCATGGGACAGGGTCCCGTCAACGGCCATACCGAAGGCCGCAGCCGTGACCAGGGCCTGGAGGCCTACGGCCGGGGCCATGTCCCGGTCCAGGGAGGGAAACAGACTGTGGAACCGGCCCTCAAACCCGGTGAATCCCATGATCCGCTCTTCCCGGAGCTTGTACAGGAGATAGGTGGACATGTTGGCGTCGAACACACCCATGTCGGCCAGATCGATCTTCAGCTCACGGTCGTTTCCGGGCTCCCCGCTCAGGGCCGGGCTCCCCGGTGTGGACAAGAGGGTCATGAAATAATCCACAAGTCGAAAGTCCGGCACATAATCTCCTTTGAGGCCGAACAATCTTGCCAGGGCCCGATCGACCATTTCCGGCCCAAACGGGGTCGCCGGTCGGCCAAAAATCCTGTTGCGGGCCTTTTTACGCCACCTGCGCCAAAGCATCCGCAAATGCGTGAAATCAAGCTCATGGGGCAGAAACCCCAGCACCCGCTCCGGGTGAAAATCCGAAAAATCCATCCGAAAGGGAGCCGCGCTGAAGGTACCCACAAACAAGGGGAGAAAATGCTCGACGATCTTGATGGTCAAATCGCCGAAGTGCTTCTCGTGCCTGGGCGTCCATTCCCTCGATTCTGACCGCAGCATGTCTCCCATCATCCGGCTCCCCAGACTGACATGGGTCCCGTTGTTGGACAGGCAGGTGCTCGAGGTGCTCGGCAACACGACCAGATTCCGACGAATGATGCCCGCCTCGCGCAGGGCTCCAAGACAGTTGAGACGGCTGCGGGACAGCATCCGGTGGCACAGGCCCATGTAGTGGTGCTTTTCCTCGCCCCGTTCCCATCCGGACAGACACGGGCTCATGAACAGCTTGCGGTAGAAGGAGTCCGGAACCAGACTGTTCAGAACCGTCTGCCTCCTGGGGGGCAGGGCCCCGGCATAGAGTTCGGCCCGTTGCCCGCTTTCGCCCAGCCCAAAGGACCGATTGGCGTATTCGACGAGAAGATGACACAAGAGAAAACGCTCGGCATTCTCCCTGGCCACACCCTGGATTCCGTCCCGGCCCAGAGCCACAGGGTACAGGGAGCAGACCTCGGGGGAAGTGTTGTCGTTGGAAAAAAAAGCCCCGAGGCGTAGGCCCTGTTCCCTGGTCGTCGCGGGCATCCCGGGATTTCCCAGGGCCTGGGCCAGAGCCAGTTTCAGAAGATAGCTGACCGGCACCCGGACCATTTCCCTTTTTCCTTCCCGTTCCTCGAAGCGGAACTCCCGGTAATCTGTCCGGTACGGTCCGTCGGACCTTGATTTGTCGGCCTTTATATCCTTTTCCAGAACCATGGCCGCCAGGTTATTCATGGCCTCGGCCTTGAAGCGGACCCAACTGTTCTCCCACAAGCCGCTCTCGTTCCCATCCAAAAACGCGTTCATATCATCCAGGGCCTGACGTCCCGTGTCGCCGGTCTCCACCCGCCGCTGCAGATTCCGAAAATATCGGGACTGCCTGATGGTCAGGGGAAGATCGACATCTTCGGCCCGCCCAGAAACCGCGGCCTGAAGTTCGTTTTCGACCCCCACCGTGCAATCGTCGGGGCCAAAGGGCACAATCCCTGCCAGAAACAATTCCGATGGTCGCGTCACATCGCCATGATCCGAACCCACGACACGAAGAATCGCCGTCATGACCAGCCTCCTGTTGATGGTTGCCAGCGTTCTTGACGGCTTCCTAACTCCGTTCGTGTGATGGGATGATGGTGAAAAGGTGACGACTGCGTGGCTAAAACGGCTGTTTCTTGATTCTTGTCGGGTTGGTATCTACATTCACGGCTGCTGCAACCTTGGGGAGGCTCATGGAAAACAAGTTCAAGAGATACCACCGCCGCAGCATCCGGCTGAATGGCTATGACTATTCCGGGTCAGGCGCATATTTCGTGACCGTGTGCACCAACGACAAGGAATGCCTGTTCGGAAATTTTGTCGACGGGAAAATGTACTTGAACGACGCTGGGCGGGCTGTGGAGGCCTGCTGGTTGGCAATTCCGGACCATTTCCCGAACATTGAACTGGACGAATTCGTCATCATGCCCAACCACATCCACGGCATCATCGTCATCACCCCGTCCACCGTAGGGGCGACGCATGCGTCGCCCCTACAAAGGCAAACACAAACAGTCTCCCCAACATTGCCCGGACCAAAACCCAAATCCATCGGGGCAATCATCGGTTCGTTCAAATCTGCGGCGTCAAAAAAAATCCATACCTTACCAAATTTCACCGACACCCCCGCCTGGCAACGAAACTATTTCGAACATGTCATCCGTGACGAAAACTCCCTGAACCGTATCCGCCAATACATCCTTGACAACCCTGCGCAATGGGCCTTCGACAGAGAAAACCCTTGGGGCACGACACAAGGCCACAAAGCTATCTCTCCCGCCGGTACCAAGTTGGAGGAGAAACCATGAACCACGATCTCATGACCCAGGCCGAAAACATCGTCCGGCAATCCGGCCATATCGTCCTTGACCACTGGGACAAACCCAGAAACATCACGCGCAAGGGCCGCATCGACCTGGTCACGGACACGGACCTGGCCGTGGAGGCCTTTCTCAAGGAGGCCCTGGCCGACATCCTGCCCGGATCGGCCTTTCTGGCCGAGGAAACCAGCGCGGAAACCAAACTCGACCGGCCCACCTGGATCATCGACCCCGTCGACGGAACCACCAACTTCGCCCACGGTGTACCCTTCGTGGCCACATCGGTGGCTCTCTGGCAGGATGGCCAGATCGTTCTCGGCCTCGTCAACATGCCGATCATGGGGGAATTGTTCATCGCCCGGGCCGGGCAGGGGGCCTTTCTGAACGGACGGGCCATGGCCGTGTCGTCCGAAACCGATCTGGCCTCTTCCCTGGTGGCCACGGGATTCCCGTATTCCGTCCGGGAGGACATCGAGCCCATCATGGCCGATCTGAAACGGGTTCTCTGCGCCACCCAAGGGGTGCGTCGACCCGGTGCCGCGGCCGGGGACCTGGCCTGGGTGGCCTGCGGCCGATACGACGCTTTCTACGAAATAGGCCTCAAGGCCTGGGACACGGCCGCTGGCATCCTGCTGGTGACCGAGGCCGGAGGGCAGATCTCGACCTTCGACCCGGACACGCCCTACCGCCTTGGAGACCGGACCATCCTGGCCTCCAACAGCCGTATCCACCGGGGCCTTGCCGGCCTCTTGCAGGCCTGATTTCGCCCTGAGCCGGCCATTGCCTCGACCGGCCGAATCGGGTACAGGCCTGTCACCATTTCGTCACACGACCACGGGGGGAATTTCGTGGACTGGAAGCTGCTCGGCACCACCTTCCTGACCCTTTTTCTGGCCGAACTTGGCGACAAGACCCAACTGGCCTGCGTCATGCTCGCCGCCAAGACCGAGAAGCCGTGGACCGTCTTCCTCGGCTCCTCCCTGGCCCTGGTCCTGGTCAGCCTCATCGGGGTCATGTTCGCCCAGGCCATCTGCCAGTTCGTCTCTCCGGAGATCATCAAGAAGG
>RZZR01000126.1 GCA_009929795.1 Deltaproteobacteria bacterium
GAGGAGGAGTGCCCTGACCCGGCCCCGGCGGAGCAGACGGTGCATGTCGACAGGCCATTGCGTATCCTGGTGGCCGAGGACAACATCCACAACGAGGAATTGTACCGGCTTTTCCTGGCCAGGACGGACATCGAAGCCGAATACGCCAAAAATGGTCTCCTGGCCGTGGAGGCTTTTGGCCGCGGCGGTTTTGATTTGGTCGTGCTGGACATGCAGATGCCCGTTCTGGACGGCATGGCCGCGGCCAGAAGAATGCGGGCCATGGAACGGGAGACGGGCCGGGGCCGGACGCCCCTGATTCTTCTTTCGGCCCAGGACGTGAAAACCCTGAGACAAGAGGATGCCGAGCTTTTCGAGGCCATCCTGTCCAAGCCCATCGGGCGATCGGAATTCTTGGGGGCCATCGTGGCCCAGGCCAAGGGGGCGGCTTGCCCCTACCCGGATCGCGACAGGGGCCAAGCCACGGACGAGGCCATCCGATCCATGGCTCCGGGTTTTCTGGAGGCTCTGGCCGATCGGGCTCTGGACATGCGGATGCTTGCCGAACGCGGCCAACACGGAGAATTGGCCCGGCTGGCCCACATGATTGCTGGGAGCGCAGGCAGCTACGGATTCCCGGCCATCGCGGCCCTGGCCCGGGCGGTTGAATCCCTGGCCGTGGAGCGATCCCCTGAGGCCATCAAAAAGGTCCTGGCCCTTGTTGAACTGGTGGAGTCGGAACGGGAAAAACTGCCTGACCGGGACAAGGAGAAGGCCAATGCGGGATGAACAGGATTCTGGGGCAGCACAGGAAGCGGCCAAGCTGAGGGCCCGGGTCCGTCAACTCACGACCCTGGTGGATGCGGTCCGCGAGGCGATCATCATCATTCGGGGCGGAACGATCGTCTTTGCCAACGCCTATATGCATCACCTGGGCGGACACACCCTGGCCGAGATCGCCGGCCGGAGCTTCCTTGATTTCGTTCATCCGGACGACAGGCCCCTGGTGGCCGAGCGCCACAGACAGCGACTCATGGGCCAGGACGTGCCCAGCGTTTACGATCTTCGCATCCTCACCCGGGAGGGTGAACCCCGCTGGATCCAGGTCTCGACCACGACCATCGATTGGGATGGAATCCCGGCCCATGTGGCCCTGTTGACGGACATCGAGGCCCGGAAACGGGCCGAGGAGTCCTTGCAGCACACCATGGCCCGCCAGGAGGCGATCATCTGGGAGCGGACCAGATCCTTACAGGAAGCCAACGAGCGTCTGGAGGCGGAGATTCTGGAACGCATCCGGGCCGAGGAGAATCTTCGCCGACTGAACGAATCCCTGCTGCAGGAAATCAAGGAGCGGCGGCAGGCTACGGAACGTCTGGAGGAGGCTAAGCGCCGGGCACTGGAATCCTCCCGGGCCAAGTCCATGTTCCTGGCCCGGATGAGTCATGAGATGCGAACGCCCCTGAATGTCATTCTGGGCATGAGCCGGGTGGCTCAGCGAGATGCTCCTGAAGGCTGCAACACTCGGCCAATGGAAATGATCGCCGAGGCCGGACAGACCATGCTCCGGGTGATCGACGATCTCCTGGACATCTCCAAGATCGAGGCCGGGAGGATGACCCTGGATGAGAATCGCTTCGATCTGCCTGGGTTTCTCAAGGGATTGAGGGACAGCCACGCGACTCTGTTCAAGGCCAAGGGCCTTCAGCTCGAATTGGAGATTCGGCCGGGGACGCCCGCATTCGTCGTCGGAGACAGGGCCAGGCTCGGGCAGATCCTCCACAACCTGCTGTCCAACGCACTGAAGTTTACGGCCACGGGCGGGGCCGAAATCGAGGCTGGGCCCCTGGAACCGGGCGAGACCTGCATGGAGCAGTCCGAAGGCCGGCTCGGACTGGTCTTCAAGGTGAAGGATACGGGCATGGGCATTCCAGCCGACCGTCTGAACAAGATCTTCGACAGCTTCGAGCAGGCCGACGAGACCATTGGCCGCC
Organism: Deltaproteobacteria bacterium; assembly: GCA_009929795.1. Classification (NCBI taxonomy): domain Bacteria; kingdom Pseudomonadati; phylum Myxococcota; class Myxococcia; species Deltaproteobacteria bacterium. The sequence goes on from RZZR01000126.1 coordinate 1,974, forward strand.
GTTTCGGGGGAACCGGTCTGGGTCTGTCCATCAGCCGGCATTTGGCCCGGCTCATGGGTGGGGAAGTCCGGGTCGAGAGTACGGAAGCTCAGGGGACCACGTTCGTGCTGACCGTGCCCATGGTCCCGACCGAAGAAGAGGATGAAGAATGCGTGGCGGTCCAGGAGGACGATTTCATCCGACCTTTGGACATCCTGCTGGCCGAGGACTCGGATCTCAACGCCGAAACCGTGGAAGCCCTCCTGGCTCCACAGAAACACCGATTGACCAGGGCCGGAAACGGGCGGGAGGCTCTGGAAATCCTTCGGAACAGGCGATTCGATGTTGTCCTCATGGACATCCAGATGCCGGAGATGGACGGCCTTGAAGCCACTAGGGCCATCAGGAAATCCTCCGACATTCCGTCCGGGGCCGATGTGCCCATTGTGGCCATGACCGCCTTCGGCATGGAACAAGATCGACGTCGAATCATGCAGGCCGGGGTCACGGATTATGTCCCCAAGCCGGTGAACCTGGAGCGGCTGACCCGGGTCCTGGCCAAATGCGTCGGCAAGGACCGGCAAGCCGAAGACCAAAACCCATCCCACGCCGAGGCCTCCGATCGTATCGACGACTGGGGCCGGGCCAGGCAGGAGGCCCTGGAGAACATGGGTGGGCGAAAGGACCTATTGCATCGGTTGTCCCAGGTCTTTCTCCGGGACACGCCCCGGGACCTGGAGGCCCTTGACATGGCCCTGGCCGAAGGCCGGGTGAAGGACGCCGCGAGACACGCCCACAGCATCAAGGGCAATGCCCTGAACATCGGGGTCGGTGCCGTAGCCAAGGCCGCCAAAAACGTGGAACTCGCTTTGGGTCGGGGGCGGGATCTGAAGGAATTGCGACGGGATCTTGAAAAGGCGGTGGAGGCGGCGGCGGGCCTTCTGGCCGCTGAAGGTATCGAGCCCGCCGCCTGATCGTCAGCGGCCGAGGAGTTCGGCCACGGTTTCGAGAATTTTGGCTTCGGACAAGGGTTTGGCCAGGGTTTTGGCCGCGCCGTAGTTCCGGGCCCAGTCCAGGGTCTCGGTGTCCGTGAAGGTGCTGCCGGCGCTGATGGCCGCCACGGGCAGGGACGGACGCTTGCCCAGGAGTTCCCGGATGGTCGAAAGGCCTTCCTTTCCGGGCATGAAGATGTCCACAAAGGCCAGATCGCAGGGGCTGGAGGCAAAGACCTCCAATGCCTGGTTCCCGTCTTGGGCTTCGAGCACTTGGTGTCCGGCGTCCTCGAGAATTCGCCGAAGCATGAGCCGAATCATTTCCGAATCGTCGACAACGAGAATCCTGGCCATACCTTCCTCCTTTTCCTGCCACTGGGCGGCAGGTTTCAGTGTGTCTTGTCCGTGCCAGCTTGCATCTGACCGATGAGCCGGTTCAGCTCGACGGCGTTCTGGCGCAGGCGCTCAATGGACTGCACGGATTCCTCCATGCCCTGTTTGATCTCGTCGGCCACCTCGTTGATCTCATCCGTGGCCCGGTTGATTTCCGTGGCCGTGGCCGACTGTTCCTCGGAGGCGGTGGCGATGGCCCGGATCTGATCGGCCGTGCCTTCGGCCATGGTGACGATATCCATGAGGGCCATCCCGGCCTTTTCGGCCTGGGTGGAACAGATCGTGACGGCCTTGGCGGCCTTTTCGGTTTCTTGGTTGCTATGCCGGGCGCCGTCCTGGATGGCCTGGATGGCCGTGCCCACTTCCTTGGTGGCAGTCATGGTCTTTTCGGCAAGTTTGCGGACCTCGTCGGCGACCACGGCGAATCCCCTTCCGGCGTCCCCGGCCCGGGCGGCCTCGATGGCTGCGTTCAGGGCCAGGAGGTTGGTCTGGTCGGCAATGTCCGAGATGACGACCATGATCCGGCCGATGTCCTCGGCCTGGGCGCTCAGTCGGCCCATGTTGGCCTTGAGGGTTTCGGTCTGGGCGTTGACCTGGGTGATGGCTCCGCGGACATCTTCGACGATGGACGAGCCTTCCCGGGCCTTGTGCATGGACTCATCGGCGTTCTCGGCGGCCTTGGCAGCGTTGCTGGCCACTTCCAAAACGGTGGCGTTCATTTCCTCCATGGCCGTGGCCGTTTCCTGGGACCGATCCTGTTGCCGGGAGACACCCTGGTTGGTGTGGGCCATGAGGCTGTTCAGGTTTTCCGATTCCTCGGCCACCTGGGCGGCTATGGCCTCGGTGCTTCGGGCCGTCTCGGAAATCAGCCTGTTCTTTTCGGCCAGGGCCTCCTGCTGAATTTTGAAGCGGGTCAGGGTAGCCAGAAGGGCGAAGACGCCCAGAACCTCCCCTTGTGGGCCGTGAATGGGGGCGGCGTCGATCTTGACGTAGAAGCGTTCGCCCCAGGCGTAGGTACCTTCGTATTCGAAGTTGGTGACGATTTCCCGCTTGTCGAGGACGGTGCGGAGGACCTCGGCCACCTTAGGATGGCTGGTGAAGACCTCGCGCAACGGCCGATCGATATAGGCGGTCGGCTCCTTTTTCTCACCGAGGAAATGGGCCAGCCAGCGGTTGAGGAGAATGACCTTGCCGCCGGGGTCGACGACTACCGAGGGCATGGTCACGGAATTGAGGATTCCTCGGACAAAGGCCAGTTCGGACTTGAGGTTGGCGACCATCTTCTCAATGGAGAGGCGCAGCCGGTCCATTTCGGCAGTGAACCGCCCGCTGATGGTGGCGTCTAAATGCCCGTCGGCCACGTGTCCGGCAAAGTCCACCAGGGACCTGACCGGGCGGTTGAGCATATAGCGGATGGCCAGGAGAATGAAGACGACGACCAGAACCAAGAAGGCCAGGGAGGCCAAGCTGAGCTTGAGAATAACCGTGTTGACGGTCTCGTGAATGGCCTGGGCCCTGGCCTCGGCCAGAATGTCGATGTCGTCGATGTACTCGCCCATGCCGATGATCCAGTTCCAGGGGGCGAAGAGGCGGACAAAGCCGAGTTTGGGATAGAATTCGGCACTGACCCCGCCTCCGGGCAGGGGTTTGGTCCACTCATAGTGGACGAAGCCCTGGTCGCCCTTCTGCACGGCCTCGACCATGGCCATGCCCAGATTTTTTTTGCCTTCCTGAAATCGGATCACTCGGCCGTCCGTCACCGACTCGACGGCCGTGGCGCTGTCGAAAACCGGAGCGTCCATGGGCTTGCCGTTCAAGCCCGGGTTGGTAGGCTGCATGATGGTGGTCGGAATGGGAAGGGTGTCGGAAATAACAAAGAAATAGTTCCCATCCACCAGCCGAAGATCGGCCAACTGTTTGAGGGCCTGGGCCTTCATTTCCCCAGTGACGTCTTCCAGCCAGGCCCCGGATCCGAAGATCCACCCCAGTTCTGGCACCAGTCGGACGTAGGACACCTTGGGTGACGGCTTGCCCTGGACCCCGGGCTTGTCCCACATGTAGGTCACCGTACCCTCGCCGTCTTTTTTGCAGACCTCGACCATCTCCTTGAAGAGGTAGACCCCTTCGGGATCCCTGTAGGTGGACAGGTCCTGTCCGTCGAGTTTGGGATTGGTGGGGTGCATGATCATGGCTGGGACGAGGTCGTTGATCCAGACGTAGTTGTCTCCATCGAAGCGGGCGTTTCTGGTGTTGGCCTTGATATGCTCGTGGATTTCCTCCAGGGACAGGAAATCCCGGTTGGCCCGGTAGTACTCTAGGGCCTGGTTGGCGACGCCGTCCACAACCCGCTTCAGATCGGCCCTGGTCTTTTCCTTGAGTTTTTCAACATTCACGGAGGTGTCGTAGAAGTATTTGACGATGCCGTAGGCCTGCTGGACGTAGTTGCGTTGTTCCTCCTTGGTCTTGGCCAGAAGATCGTCCCGTACCTCGATCTTGTCCCGGCTGGCGTAGGAGTCGAGCTCGACGATGAAGGCGGCCATGATTCCGGCGGCCAGCAGGGTCATGGCCCCGACAAGGATGAGGGCCAACCGGATGCCGATGGACAGGTCTTTGAAACGCTTCATCGCTCCTCCAGGGCTGAAGGTGGTCTGGGCATGTGGTCTTGTCATACCCCTTACATGGCCGGAGAGACCGGAGTCAATGGATCAGCCGGGAAAAGGTGGGTTCCGGGCGGTGATCGGCCTGAAGCGCGGGGGGAGCGGATATAAAAAAACCCCGGTTGGACCGGGGTTTTTTGGATGTTTTGGCGGCCGCGGCAAAGGGCGGCCCAGAGTGATCACTCCTTGGAGATGGCCTCCACCGGGCAGGTGTCGATGGCCTCGTCCACGCATTCGGCCGTGGAGTCCGGATCCAGGACCATGGCCTTTTCTCCGGAGTCGTCCAAGGCGAAGACCTCGGGGCAGATTTCCACGCAGCTCTCGCAGCCTATGCACTCTTCCTTGTTCAAGACGATGCTCATGTGTCCTCCCTGTCGGGTTGATTGGTTGGCATTTCCAGCCCCGCTACCTCTTTCCCGGCCAAGACGCAAGCACCACTCTTTACTTGCAGACTGAAGGCATTACCTGCCAGCTT
>RZZR01000127.1 GCA_009929795.1 Deltaproteobacteria bacterium
TTTCTGCCTCCCCCAACCCGGCCGCTCCCAGCGCCACCACCACCCTGCAAGTCCAAGTCGTGGACGAGTCGGACACTGGAATTGGCAAAAAAAACATCATATTCGCCGTGGCCGACAATCAAAGCGGGGCAACCACTCTTTCCCATTCAGCCACAACCGACGAAGCCGGCTGGGCCAGGACGCTGCATGAAGTCGGCCCATATGAGGGCACGGATCAGCTGTATGTCGTTGCTCCGGGCGGAGCTACAAGCGTCATGCTCCCCTTGGTGGTCACGTCTCAAATAGCCCGCATCGGCGACATCTCTCTCGCCATTGAAGAAGAGTTCCCCGATTTGGCCAGTCTTTCTGCCACTGTCAGGGATGAACTTGGAGATGTTGTGAAAAATGTTACGGTCAATTTCTCCACGACGTTCGGAAAAATTGTTCCATCTTACGCTGTCACCGACGCCAACGGCAAAGCCAAAACTTCAGTCAGCTCTCTTACTTCAGGTCGTGCCAAGGTAACGGCGACTTGTGGTGACCGAAACGATTTCGTCTATGTTTCTTTTGGAAATGAAACAAATACATTCCAAAATTTAAATATTTTTTTCGATAATAATCTCTATTTGCCATCTGAAAAAAATTATTTAACCGCTCGACTCGACCTCGTCGCCGATGCCTCATATTTATTTTTCAACGAGAAAATGTCCTTGACGGCTATAATTTTTAATCCTGATGACCAAATTCAAATTGGTGAGACAGTAATCTTTACTCTGAATGATTCGACTGGGGGATATCTCACTTCTTATGCTGAAATTTTAGGCCCAAATGGCGCAAGGACTCAGTACATATCTGGATCTGTCCCAGGCCAAGCGTTCATCAAAGCCGAATGCGGTACATTATCCGAGGCCTTGAACATCAATATTGGCTCCGCCCAAAAGTAGAAAACAAACCCTGAATGCCCAAGCCGAACGTCGTCCAGTCCACGGAAAACCTCCTGGACATCATTAGGGGAAAGAAATCCGTTCCTGCCGGGCAGGGAACGGAAAAAGTCCGCCCGGTCGAGCCCGGTCTGCGGGCTCTGCGCCCGTCCTCCAAGGCCGGAGTAGTCGTTGGCGTGGACCTCGGCCCCACGACCTTGCGTTTGGCCATGATCAAGGTCCAGGGCGGCAACCGGCTCTCTCTTCTGGACGTTAAAACCGTGGACCTCGGCACCCCGCCGGCCCAGGACTTGGCCCTGATCAACCTGCTCAAGGCCCAGATCGGGGCTTTCTGCCGGGCCTACGCCAAGACCGACATCTGGGTCTCCATGCCCTCCAAGGATGTGGAGATCGAGCACATCCGACTGCCCAAGGCCGCCGCCAAGACTCCGGCCCAAACGGCCCAATCCGTGTACTGGGATCTCCAGCGGCGCAAGAAGTTTGACGCCAACACCACCCTGTACGATTTCGAAGTCCTGGGGGAGGTCGATGACAAGGGCACGCCCAAGCTGGAGCTCACCGCATGGACCATACCCCACGACACCGTCCGAAAGGTCCGCCGCCTCTTCAACCAGGCTGGCGTTTCCCTGACCGGTGTGACCATCGTCCCCTTCTGCCTCCAGAACATTCTCCGCACGGGCTGGATCAGCGGCCACGAACGCGTGGCCCACGTGTTCATCGGCAGCGATTGGTCTCGCATCGACATCTACGCTTCGGGAAACCTGGCATTCACCCGGGAAATCAAAACCGGGACCAACTCCATGATCGAGACTCTGGCCGAGTACATGGAGAACCTCCACAATCAGCCCGAACAGCACGGGGCCACCGGATGGAATGGACTAAACGAGTTGGCCGCCCATCCCCAGCTCGAGGACGAGGATCTTCAGACCGAGCCCGGCCGAACCCGGGGCGAGACCGGCCTCAAGAACGGATTCCAGGCGGCCAGGGATCTCCTTCTCTCCCGGTCCATGAACGGCTCCCGGGATGGGGTTCATCCGGACATCAAGGTCATCGACGTCATCAACCCGGCCGTGACCAGGCTCATCCGGCAGATCGAGCGGACCTTTGAATTCTTTTCTCAGACTACGAGCCAGGCCGCGGTCGAAAAGGTCTATCTGGCTGGGCCGTTGTGCACCTATGGCAAGCTCGTGGCCGAGATTGACCGGCAACTCGGGGGCAATCTGGAAATTCTCGACCCCCTTCCGCCGGACACCAACCGAGACGGCATCCTGGCCCTGCCTGCGGGCCTGGACGAGCGGGCCGCACTGGCCCCAGCCGTGGGCCTTGCCCTCTCAGACAACGCATGGACTCCGAACTTCATTTTCACTCACCGAGAAAAAGCCCTGTCCCAGCAGGAAAACCGGACCCATTGGGCGATTGTTGCCTCCTGTTCGGCCGTTGTCTTGATCTGCCTTGCCCTCTTCGGCTGGAAATTCGCCCAGACCGAATTCATCCACCGCCAAATCCGGAACGCCAAGGCCCAGGTTTCCGCCGTGAGCGAGAACCTGTCCCGGCTGGAATCCCGCCTCAAGGCACTGACCGATGAGAGCTACGGCCAAGAGATCGAGAACCTCCGGCAGTCCATGCTGACCAAGAACACCCGACTTCAGGACTACGCCCGACGGCATGTGCCCCTAGCCGTGATCGGCGACATCATCCGCCTGTCTCCGGAATCCATTCGCCTCCACAGGATATTCACCTACATGGCCGACCCCTCGGCCTTGCCTCTCGACCGTCAGGTCACGAACATCCGCTACGAAAGCACCCTCGGCCAGCCCAGCCGAAACATCATCCTGGCCGATCCCTTTGGAACCTACCAGGTCGAGTTCCCATCCGCGGAGGAAGAAATCCCCTCCCTGTCACAATTCGTCATCCTCGACGGCATCGTCCGCAGCGATGACGAGGATCTCAAGCTCCTTCTCTACAAGTACCGGGCAGCCCTGGACACCTCGGGGCTGTTCAATGTCCGTAACGTGGCCCGGTTCGACCAAATCTATCCAGGCCTTGGCAACGTCCTGCGCTTCAACATCCTCCTGGAGATCCTGACGTGAAACCGGGGAACGCGTTCTTCCGTCTTCCTCGAAAATCGGTCATCGTTCTAGCGACCGCCCTGATCTTCGTGGCCGTCTTGGCCCTGGCCCTGATCTGGCCCCAGTTCCTGCGCGAAAGGCAGGCCGAGAATTCTTTGATCAGGACCGAGCAGGACTTAGCCCAGGCCCGAGCCCATGAAAACGAAATCGCAACGCGCATCTCCTCTCGAGAGACCGAACTCGGCCGAGAACGAGATCTCCTGGCCCGTCTGCGGAAAAACGACGAGAATCTGGACCTCTACGTGTCCAACTTGAAGATCAGGTCACTGCCCAGCCCTGCCCCTTATTCCGAAGAACCCGCTGCCCTTCCCGGGCTGTTCAACGACCTTATTCTCGGATCGGGATTGACCTCGCCACAGGTCCGGGTCCAAGAGGAGGTCTCTTCCGGCCCTCTGCGAGGCGTCCTCTTTTATCTAGGCGGATCCGGTTCCCTGGCCGACATTCAGGCTCTGATCCTTACCCTTCTCCGCCAGCCTTTCGTCCACTCCATTATCCAGTCCCAGATCCAGGACTACGCCGATCAGCGACTGTTCCAATGCCAGATACTTGTCGAGCTCGCCCCCTTGGCCGAAGATCCGGGCCCCACGGCTGTCCGGACAGATGAGGCTAAGGAGACAATCCAATGACCAAAAGGGAAAAGATCATTCTCGGAGCCACCGTGGCCGTGGCCATTGGAGCTGGAATATTCCTCCTCATCGACAGCGGGTCAAAAAAACCAGTCCGTCCCATGACTCCGTCTGCGGCTTCAGTCGCTCCCCAGGCAGCTCCGGCTTCACCTCCGACCTCGGCCCAAAGCCCGACGCCCCCGAAGCGCGAAACCACGAACATGGGGGAAGAACTGGTCCTCACGCCCCGTCAGCGGGAAATCCTGACCCTGGTCTCCCGAGGCTGGCAGCGGGACCCCTTTTTCCGTCAGCCCAATACCTCCTCTTCCGAACGACGTATCGAGACCGAACTGTTCATGTACACCGGATTCCTGGACATCGGAGGCCGGGGATACGCCATCATCAACGATCTGAAATTCTCTGTCGGCGACCGCCTCGTGGGAACTGAATGGCCCGATTACCGCCTCGAGCGGATCACTCCCGAAGAGGCCCATATCGTCAGTCCCCAGGGAACGAAAATCGTCGTCAAGTACCGGGACATGCCCGACGCATGGGAGGACATCGGCAATCCCGAGCCCCCGCCCCCGGCCGATCCCACGCCGCCTTCGCCCGGATCCGACTCGGAGCTGCCATGAAAGCCTTTTGCATTTACCCCTTGATCCATCTCCTCGGCGCGGGCTTTCTTCTGGCCTTCATGGCTTTGCCCCTGATCGCTTCGGCCGCCCAGAACGCAGCGTCGTCCGGGGATGGCCAAGGCACTGCCACTCCGGTTCGGATCGTCACCGGCACAGACATCGGCATGGCCATGGGCACTGGATTCTATGTCCGTTCCAACATCATCGCCACCAATTTCCACGTCATCGACGGGGCCAACACCATTGGCTTTGCCACCAACCAGAAGGCGATCATCGTCAACAAGATCATGGCCTATGATCAAACCACCGACTTGGCACTGCTCTATACCGACATCCCCGGCACGCCCTTTCCCCTGTCCATCGACAACCTGTCCACGGGCATGCGTCTCACGGCCAAGGGCTTTCCCGGAAGCAAGGATGGTTCTCTTGTTTCTTCCGAAGGAATCTTTGTCGGTTGGGAGACCATCAACGGCGTCCAGCATCTCCAATTCAACGGAGTGATCATGCCCGGCATGAGCGGCGGGCCCATTGTCGATTCCATGAACCGTGTCGTGGGCGTCAACCGCCTGGGCAACGAGGCCGAGATTTACACCCTGCGGGCCGGCATCGGCGTCCTACACCTCATCGACCTTCTGGACCAGGCCTTGATCCTGCCCTATGACCAGTACATGGACGTCGAGGACTTTTTCAAACTGACCAGGTCCCGACTTCGGACCGAGGTATCCAATGGCACCATCGTCATCACCGACCACTGACCCCCGGCCCAGGCCTCTGTCGACTTCGTCGTGGACGGCTTTGCTTGTCGTCCTGTGTCTTCTGTTCACTCCGTCCTGTGGACCGAAGAAACAGCCGCCCAAGGACCCCTTTTTCGAGCAATGGGAGCAGCGGGCCGAAATGTACCGCGGCCACACCCCGGACAAGACCATGGACGAGTCGACCATCGACCAGACCATTGTCCAAGATCTGGAGGAGGTCGCTGAGAGTCGAACCACCCCCCAAAAACAGCTCCCGACCACCCCGGTGACCATCAAAGTCGGCAACGTTCCGGCCAAGGTGGTCATTGAGACCCTGGCCTCCCAGGCCGGAGTCAACGTCTTCGGATCGGCCAATGTCGAAGGAACCATCAGCTTGGACATCAGGAACGTGCCCTGGGACGAAGTCTTCAAGGCCATCCTAGCCGAGCGGGGCTGCGCCTGGGAATGGCAGGGCAGCATCCTGCGCATCCTGACCCTCAAGGACATTGAGCGCGAGGCCGCCCTGACCAAGGTCATGCTCGGCCAGCAGGAACAGAAGACCCAGCTCAAACAATACCAGGAAATCATCACCAAGATCGTCAAGGTCCAGTTCGCCAACATCGATGACATCCAGAAAACCCTGGCTGCGGCCATCGGCGGAAAAAACCGCATCGCCCAGGCCCTGAACGTCCGGGAAACCCAGGTCGCCGCGACCCCATACCAGGACTCCGAGGGAGGCAAAACCGTCATCCGCACCGACCGGGGCAATATCATCACCGACAAACACACCAACTCCCTCATCCTCCAGGCCACCCAGGAGGACATCGACCTCATGCTCAAGCTCATCGCCAAGCTGGACCGGCCCACGGACCAGATCCAGATCAAGGCCTACATCGTCGAGACAACCCAGCAGGAGGGCCGCAACCTGGGTATCCAATGGGGGGGGCCTTCCGCTCCCAGCCCTGGGTCTCGGGCGGTCAGGCCAACCGCCTCTACCTGACCCCCGGTGGATCATCCCTGACCGGCCAGGGCACCAATCCTGGGGAGGATCCGGTCCTCGGCGGCGACTATATCCCAACCTACGGCCGGGGCGTGTCCGGCCAGGGTATGGGCCTGAATTTTCCCGGCATGGACCCCACCGCCCAGGGTTTGGGCTCGGCCGGCCTGGGGCTGGGGCTGCTCGTCGGAGCCATCGGCGGCAACATCCTTGAGGTCCAGCTCTCGGCCCTCCAGGAACAGAACAAACTGAACATCCTTTCCAGCCCGTCCATCACCACCATGGACAACCAGATGGCCTTCACCGAAAACGGCGAGCGGGTGCCCTATGTCAGCTATGACGACGGGGACAAAGAAGTGAAATTCGAGGACGCCGTCCTCCGGCTGGAGATCACCCCCCACGTCATCGACGAAAAATACCTGCGCATGGACATCCTGATAAAGAAGGA
>RZZR01000128.1 GCA_009929795.1 Deltaproteobacteria bacterium
GCCTTGTACAGGGCGGCCAGGGCCGAAGGCCCGTCTTCGGTCTGATCCGTGCGCATCATCCAGGAGTCAAGCCGAGCCGCAAGCATCTCCCGGTTCGTGGAGTTGTCGTCCACGATGAGGACCCTGACCCCGGCCAGGCAGTCCAGGTCATGCCTCTCGGCCCGGTCCTGATTCTCCTGTAGGCCCAGGCGGATCGTGAACCAGAACTCAGACCCCCGGCCTTCGATACTTGAAAGTCCGATATCACCACCCATGAGTTTGGCGAGACGCCTGGAAATGGCCAGACCCAGACCCGTGCCTCCGTATTTTCTGGTCACCGAGGCATCGGCCTGAGTGAACTTTTTAAAGAGCGTTTCCTGTTTGTCGGCCGGGATGCCGATGCCCGTGTCCCGGACCGCAAAGCGGATCAGCGCTTCCGGTCCGCATTGCTCCAGAAGTTCGGCCCCGATCGAGACCTCGCCCCGTTCGGTGAATTTCACTGCATTCCCTGCCAGATTAAACAATATCTGGCGCAGGCGGTTGGCATCGCCCCGGACCATCTCGGGGACGTCAGGGTGTACGGCGCAGACGAATTCCAGGCCCTTCTCGTGGGCCCGCATGGCCATCATGGCCGCGAAATCGTCCAGAAATTCGTTCAGGTCGAAATCGATGGTTTCCAGATCGAGTTTGCCGGCCTCGATCTTGGAAAAATCCAGAATGTCGTTCAACAGTCCCAGAAGGGCCTCGCCGCTGGATCGGATCGTATGGGCGTAGCGCATCTGGGTCTCGTCCAAGGCCGTGTCCAGCAGGAGTTCGGTCATGCCGATGACCCCGTTCATGGGGGTGCGAATCTCGTGGCTCATGTTGGCGAGAAACTCGCTCTTGGCCTTGCTGGCGGCTTCGGCCCGGGCCTGGGCTTCTTCCAGGGCACGGTTGATCTCCAGAATGCGTTGCTCGGCGATCTTTCGTTCGGTGATGTCTTCCAGGGTGGCGATGGCCTCGGAGGATGCGGTTCCTGGCTGGACGGGATTGTATATCATTCTCAGGTAGAAGGTTCGGCCCCCGGTGATCGAGGTGTACTTGTCTTCATAGACCGAAGGTTTCCCGGCCAAGGCCTGGGCGATGACCTCGCGCATGAGAGGGGAGCTGTTTTTGGCCGTGTTGAAGCCGATGAGTTTTTCCCTGGACGAACCCATGAGTTCGACAAATTTGTCGTTGCAGTCCACGATGGTTCCCGTGGAATCATAGAAAATCATGCCCAGTGGGGATTTTTCAAAGATAATTCTATGGCGGTGTTCGCTTGCCAGCAGGGCCTCTTCGATTTTCTTCCGTTCGGTTATGTCTTGAAAAGCCGAGAGAAAAAACTCGCGACCCTGGATAACGATGATCTCTCCGGACAAGATGCCGACCACTATGGATCCGTCCTTGGCCCGAAGACACAGCTCAAATCCTTCAAGACGTCCTTTTTCTCGCAAAATCCTGGCGATATCTTCCTGATTCTGTTGATCTACGAAAAAATCCACCTCGGCCGCGGTCTTGCCCGCCAAATCCGGTAGTTCGTAGCCCAAAGTGGTCTGAAAACATGCGTTGACATCGATAAAACGCCGTTCGGGCAATTCGGCCAGGGACATGGCCACCGGGCTGTTGCGAAACAGACGCTCGAAGCGGATCTGGGCCTCCCTTTCCGCGGTCACGTCCTTGGACATGCCGTAGACGCAGGGCTGGCCGTCCCAGATCCCCAGCCATTTCTTGCTCTCGGCCTCGATCAAGCCTCCGGTTTTGTCCTTGAGAGGCAGAGGGCAGATTTTCCCTTTCCCTTTCAACATGGCCCTCAAACCTTCCTCGGCCTCGGAGCGGCGGTCGGCCGGATGGAGGTCGAGAATGTGCATGGTCGCCAATTCTTCCCTGGAATAACCGAGTTTCCGAATCAGCGCCTCGTTGGCGTACACGACGTGGCCGTCCAGGTTGCCGACCACGAGCATGTCGTCCACCGTGTCGAAAAAACTCCGAAAATTGGTCTCGCTGGATCGGAGCCGCGCCTCGGTCTCCTTCAATCGGCCGATGTCCACGAAGGTCTCCAATAAATGATCTTCGCCCTCCACTTCGATGCGGGTCACGGTCTTGAGAACGGGAGTGATGGAGCCGCCGCGGTGGCGTATGATCCGCTCCGACTCTTCCACGGCCAGCCCTTGATCGAGCACCGGGCATTCCTTCTGGCCTGCCGAACAGAGAAAAGTCCCGCACGGCCGGCCGATCAAGTCCTCCGGCTTGACCCCGGCCATTTCAGCAGCCTTGTGATTGGCCTCGATCACCACCCGGTCCCGGGCCCGGATCAGGACGATTCCTGCCGGAGCGGCCTGCATGATGGCCGCGCTCCGCTCCAAGGAGTCCATCAGTGCCTGTTCGGTCTGCTTGTAGGTGGTCATGTCCATGGAGATGCACACGATGCGGTGGACCGATCCGTCCGAGTCACGGGTCGGGTTCAGTACCACCCGCCAAAAGATGGAAGTCCCGTCCGGTCTCGTGTTTCGGGCTTCGAAGTCGACCTGCTCACCTTGGGCGACGAAATCCAATGCCCGTTTAACCGCGGGTCTTTCCTTTGCCGGCCAGAGGTCGGGAAAATACCTTCCCAGAACCTCGTCCTCCTTCCAGCCCATGGCCTCCAGACCCCTTTGATTGATGGACAGAACGCGGCCGTCTCCGTCCAGGATCTCGACACAATTGGGCGATCCATCGAACAGAACTTGATATGTGGAGTGATTTTCTTTTGGCATGATTTTCGTGGTTCTCCGCACAGAACCCTTGTTTGTGATTTGCCGGGAGCCGGCAGGCCCATGAGTCGAGGAGCAGACCGAAAAAGTGGTCCATTGGTAATGTCAAAAGGTGTAAAGGATCAAGGGATGCGGAGGCCGTCATTTTTGCAAGGGGTCGATACTGTCAAGGGCTTGATATTCCAAATTTTTGGCGTAGAGGGCGAACATCGCCGGTTTGTGGGAAACTCCGTGGTCGCGGGTTGGGTGTCTATCAACGGCTTGGATTGTTCGACATATTCAAAATTAGAACGCCCCGACCATGGCGGCCGGGGCGTTCTGGGTATTATTCGTTCAGGATCAGGTCATTCGGTCATGGCCGATTCCTTCCAGCCAAGGGGCAGCTTCTTGAAGCGGCCGCCGGTGACGATGGGGTCGCCCTTGTAGCCCAAGGCCTTGAAGTCGATGTAGTCGGTGGCGTTGACCAGGTCGGCCACGTCGCGGCCCCGGGAGAGCATACGGGCGAAATCCGTGCCCTGGTGGGTCAACTTGGCGTAATCCACGTCACGGTTGTCCTGGTGGCAGCGGTTGCAGGTCCGCTCGCCCTTCAGGCTGTCGTGGCATTGGACGCATGACAGGGCGTTCTCCTTGGGGCATACCTCGTGATTGATTCCCCAATACATGTCCGTGCGAGCCCAGGCATATTCACCGCTGTAGGGCAGCCTGGCGGCTTTCATGCCGATGGAAAAGGCCTTCTGCCAGTCCCCGGTCTTCCAATAGCCCTCGGGTCCGAAGAGGTTGGGGATGAGCAGATAGGTGAACTTGGCGTCGGCCGGCTGGATGCCACGCATGACCTTGAAGGGATATATCTTGGCCCTCGGGTCGTGGATGCCGCCAACGGGTTTGGTGATGGCGTTGACCGCATTCAGATCCAGGGGGTCGCCAAGAAGAATGCGTTCCATGTAGCCGTTGTACCAGGCGTATTCCGGCTTGGCGCTTTCCTTCCAGAGGAACTCGCCTTTGTTCCAGGCGTAGTCTTCCTTGCCGTACTTGTCCTTGACCGGTTGGCGGTCCCTGTCACCGGCCTTGGACCAGTCCCACCAGACCTTGGTGGGGGTGCACTTGGAATAGACCGGGGTGTGGCAGGTGTTGCAGGCCACGTTCCGGCAATGGCGGTTCAAATGGTGGTCCAGGAGGGAACCGCAGGTATGCGGCTCCGCTGTGTGGCAGGATTCGCAGGTCCGGCTGCCCTCGACCACGGCCACGGAGGAACTGCGGCCGGGGATCTTGTGGTTTCTGGTCTTATGACATTCGGAACATTGAAAGTCGTAGCCGCCCATGTGGATGTCACAGTTGCGATCGGGCCAATTCAGGTTCTCGGACATGTCGGCGTGCTTGACGGCGTCACCTCCTCCACCGCTGAAGTGGCAGTCTCCGCAGGTCTTTCGCGAGGTCAGGCCCACGCTCTTGGCGACCTTGATCAGATCGACATCCTTGGCAGGCATGCCCGCCCCGGGAGGATCCTTCTTATAGGTCCCGGAGGTGTCATGGCAGACGAGGCAGTCCATGCGGGTCTTGTCGGTGAAGTCGAAGGTGTCGTCCTTCCATCCGTATCCAGCGTGACATGATGTGCAACGAGCCTCGTTGCTGAGTATGTTTATTCAGAAATTGTTGACGGTGTTCCGGGCCTTGCCGAGCTGAACCTCCTTGCCGTGCTTGAGGGTGTAGGGAGAGGGCCCCCGCCACAGCCAATGGGCCGAGGTCAGCATGTCGTCACCGGCCTTGGGATGGCAGCGCAGGCATTCGGAGGTGACCTCCATGGGGGTCGGCTCTCCGGCCAATTCGATCAGCTTCGAGTGGTCGACGGGGTTCTTCACGTGACAGCCAAGGCAGTCCACTGGCCCCTTTTTCTCCTGCTCGTGGCAACCCATGCACTGAATATGGTAGGCGGCCTTGAGACCCAGGCGTTCGGGAAATTCCGGCTTGAAGGCCTCCTGGTGACAGGCCGAGCAGCGGACTGTTTCCGAGGCGTTGGAATCGGCCGGGCGGAGATGATGGCAGGCGGCGCAGTCGTTGACCAGGGCGGCGTGCTTGGAGTGCATGAACCGCACGGGCTTATATTCGTCCCGCTCGGCGTTGACAAAGGGGCTGTCCAGCCAGGCGTACCTGTGCTTGACGTCCTTGATGCCCAGGCCGAGCTTTTGCAGACGCTGCTGCCTGAGGCCCGGATACTCCTGAAGGACTTCTGCCACGAACGGCGGTTTTTCGCCGGATCGCTCGATGGCCTTCAACTGGTCCGGGGCGTTCCAGACAACGGCCGGAGTGGCGTTCTGCTCCTGGCCTGGTGTGGCGGCCTCTCCCGGGCATGGCGTCAGCCAGCCCTGGAGCAGGACAATGGACAGGAAAACGATGACGGGGCGCATGTCATACCTCCTTGGGTCTTGCGCTCAGGACCGGCAGCCAGGTCACGGCGGCCCGGTAGAGGAACATGAGGGTGGCCGCGAGCCCGGCCGTGACGGCTATCTCCGCCAGGGACGGGAAGTAGGCCACCTTGTTGTAGGGGGCCTCGTAGGCCACGGTGAAGACGTTGATCCTGTTGACCAGAACGCCCCCGACGATGAGGGCCGCGGCCGTGAACAGGAGCCCCCTGGATTTTCTGACGGCCGGGGCCAGGAGCATGAGCCAGGGCAGGATGGCGCCCAGGCCGACCTCGATGAGAAAGGCGTTGGACTGGGCCGTGCCGTCCAGCAGGTAGACGTAGGTTTCGCGGACGACCATGTCTCCCAGCTTGACGACCAGGTACACGCCAAGGGTGATGATGGTGAACCGGGACAGGGGGGTCAGGATGGGCATTTCCGATTCCAAATTCAAAGACGATGTGGCCAGTCCGGTCTCGAAGATAACCATGGGATAGCCCACGGCAAAGGCCGAGAGGAGAAAGAGGAGCGGCAGGAGCGGCGTATACCAGAGGGGATGGACCTTGGTCGGGGCCAGAAGCATGAGGGTCCCCAGACTCGATTGGTGCATGCAGGAGAGGACCACGCCCAGAATGACAAAGGCCCACATGACGCGGCCGAGTTTTGTGTTGATTCCGGCCAGAAAGGGGAACTTCTTCCCCAGGCCCTCGGCCACGGCTGGGAAAAACTCGATGTAGAGAACGGTCAGATAGGCCATGACGCACATGGCCACCTCGAAGAGGGCCGAATTGAGGTTCCAGTTGAACATGGGTTTCCAGATGGCCCATGATCGGCCGATGTCCAGAAAGACGCCTAGGGCGACGAAGGTGTAGCCCAGGGCCGCGGTCAGCAGGGCCGGACGGATGACGGCCTCGTAGCGGTGGCGGCCCAGGATGTGGCAGAGAAACGAGGTGGTGAAGCCTCCGGCGGCCAGGGCCACGCCCGAGGCCACGTCCACGCCGATCCACACCCCCCAGGGGTGGGCGTTGTCCAGGTTGGTCACATAGCCCAACCCGCCGATGTAGCGGGCAACGATGCAGGTCCAGCCCACGGCCATGACCACGGCCAGGACGATGACCCCAGGGCTCCAGAAGGGTCGGGGAACTGGTTGGGGAGCGTGGCTCATGGTTGATCCTCCCTGGTATCGGTCTTGTGGGTCAGGCGCATGATGCCGCCCAGGGCGGCGTAGAGGGTGATGGGGGCCCAGAGGTAGGCGTAGACCGAGTGCTGGATGGTCTCGGCGGTCTGGGGCATGGG
>RZZR01000129.1 GCA_009929795.1 Deltaproteobacteria bacterium
CCGGCCAGGCTGACCAGGACGATGCCCTTGCGGGGATTCCGATAGAAGGTCGGGTCGATGGGCACGGGCTTGGCCCATCCGATCATCTGGGTCATGACCAGGACCAGAGTGCCCATGACATCAAGATGCTTGAGGGGGTTCAGGCTTAGACGACCGGCGTCCTTGGCCGTGGGGTCGCCCAGGAGCCAGGAGACATAGCCGTGGGCCACTTCATGGCAGGTGATGCCGAGGAGAAAAGGCACGGCGATGATGGTCAGGCGCTGAATGGTTTCGGCCGGATCGAACATGGTTCCTGCGGCTACCATCAACGAGGCCGGTGGGCAAGAAGTTTCCCCTCGATAGTTTCTGGGGTCGAGAGGCTTGGCGAGGATTTTTTTGACATGGGGCGGGTTTCGAATCTATGAACCCACATGGTCCGGCCGCACAGATTTTATATTCCCCCGGAGGAGTGGTCCTCTCCCTGGGTTTTGAGGGGAACCGAGGCGGCGCATGCCGCGAAGTCGTTACGTTGCAGGCCTGGAGACGAAGTCGCGGGGTTCGACGGCCAGGGTCGGACGGGTATTTTTCGGGTCCTCGGTTTCAAGAGCGGTGAGGTCAAACTGGAGCTCTTGGCCGAGGAGGAATTTGTCAGGTCGGCGTCAGGTCTGGTTCTGGCCCTGGGCTGGACCAAAGGCTTGCGCCGGGGCTGGCTTCTAGAAAAGGCGGCCGAACTGGGGGCCGAGGCTCTCTGGTTCTGGTCGGCTTCCCGCTCCCAGGGGCGGATACCAGGCGATGGCAAAGGGGCCTGGCTGGGCCAAGTCCTGGCCGGTGCCAAGCAGTCGGGCAACCCCTTCTTGCCAAAGATCGAGGTCCTGCCGGGCGGGGCCGAAGCCTTGGCGGCCAGGGCCGGTTCCTTTGACCAGGCCATCGTACTCTGGGAAGGCCTCGGGGAGGCCGGATCGGTCCTCGACCAGAACTCGTTTCGGACCGGACGTTGTCTGGCCGTGGTCGGCCCGGAGGGAGGTCTGACATCCTTGGAGGTCGAGACTCTGATCCGGGGCGGGTGTCGGCCTGCAGGGCTTGGATCGAGAATTCTGCGCTGGGAAACCGCGGCCCTGGTCTGCCTGGTCCTGGCCCATCTGGCCCAGATATCCGCAGGGGCGGGCACAGAAAGCCCGCAATGAGCTGCGAGGAGTGTTCACGGTTCGAGCGTCTTTCGTCACCTTTTTTGCTTCTGGGGGTCGTCCATGTTCTGTAAGAAATGCAAGTACCACTCGTCAGACCACCTGAACGCCTGCCCCAAGTGTGGGCAGGACTGGCAGAGTATCCGGGAGCGTCTGAACCTGGCCTGGGTCAGGGAATCGAATTTCCTTTGGCTCGGAGCAAAGGCTGGACAGGGAGCCGTCGAGCAGGACGGATTTTTGTTCGAGGATGCAGCGGCAGAGGCTGGAAACACGACTGCGGAAGCCGCGATGGGTGCCGGGCCGGATGCTTTTGATGCCGTCACCGACGACATGGACGAACATTTGGAACCGACGATCCTCGACGACGAGGATCTGTCCGGGGGAGAGGCTTTGCCGGCCGACGAGACCGCCTTGGAGGGCCTGGACATCGATCTGGACGCGTTGCTTGGAAGCTTGGAGGAGGAGCAACAGAAGACCGAGGACCCGGCAGTGGTCGAGGAGCAGACTCTGCAAGGGCTTGAGGTGCCGGGCCTGGAGGATCTTCTGGAGGACGCCGATCTGGATCCCATCTCCACGGGTGGAGGCATGCCCCCGAAGGCTCCGGAACCCTCAGGACCCAAGGTCGAAAAGCTCGATTTCATCTCCCTGGACGATCTTCCCCTCGAAACCAGCGTCGATGAGCCGGGCAAGGCCGTGATCGAGCCTGCGGCGGCAACACCTGAACCGGCCTTTGTCGATCTTGAGGAAGTCGGGGACATCGACGACCTGGAAATCGACCCGGCTCTTTTGAAAACGACATCCGAGCCCGAAATCATTCAGAAGGACGCCGTTTCGGTCCCGGCAGAGGACGACGGCAATCTCCTGGACGTTCTGGAACTCAGTTTCGACGAGGACGACGAGGCCTTGTTGAGCGATCTCGGCCTGAGTGAGAAGGATTTGCGGGAGGCCATGGACAAGGCCCAGCCGGCCAAGAAGAAATAGTCGCCGGCCGGGCCAGATTTTTCTGAGGATCTCAGACCTGAAGGGCTGAGAAATCGGCCAGGGCGGAAAGTCGATTGACCAGCGCCTGAAGAATGTTCAGCCGATTCAGTCGAAGCCCCTGGTCTTCGCACATGACCATGACTTGGTCGAAGAAGCCGTCCACGGTCGGCCGAAGCGTCCGCAGCAGTCCGAAGAGTTCGGGATAGTCATCGCGGCCGAGGGCCTGGGCCCAAGTGTCTTCCAGCCCTTCCAGGGCCGCAGCCAGTTTTTTCTCCCCATCTTCCTGCAGCAGATTCACATCGAATTTTCCGGTCAGCACGGCCCCGGCCCGATCCCCTTGCTTGCGGATGATGTTGTCGGCCCGTTTGAAGGCCAAAGCGGCCTGTTCGAAGTCGTCGGCCCGGCTGAAGTCCTCCAGGGCCGCTACCCTGGCCTTGAGGGCAGGCAAGTCGCCCAGGCCGGCCCGGAGGCAGGCCTCCAGGAGCCGGCCGTCGATACCCTGGGCACCCCAGAGGGCCTTTAGACGCTGGCCAATGAAGTCCTCGACGGCGGCAACGATGTCTCCGGACGGGAGTTTCCATTTCACGGAGCCGTATTCATCAAGGGCCATTTTCAGCAGGCTTCGCAGCTCGAGTCGCAGGCCGTGTTCGAGAAGTATGCGCGTGAGGCCAAGGGTCTGACGGCGAAGTGCGTACGGGTCTGCGGCCCCGGTGGGAGCCATGCCCAGCCCAAAGCAGCCAATGAGGTTGTCCAGACGGTCTGCCAGGGCCAGGACGGCTCCGGGTAGTGATTTCGGAACCCGGGTGTCCGGGCCGGCCGGAAGGTACTGCTCGTATAGGGCCTGGGCCACCCGCTCGCTTTCCCCCTTTTGCCGGGTGTAGATGCCTCCCATGATCCCCTGGAGATCGTCGAATTCCCCGACCATGTGAGAGACCAGATCGGCCTTGGCCAGACGGCCGGCCCTGGCCATGTCCAGTTCAAGACCCGGATCTATAAGGGCCGCCAGTCCCCCGGCCAGACGCTTCAGGCGACGGGACTTGTCCCCCATGCTTCCCAGAGGTCCGAGGAAGACGACGCTTTCCAAGGATTTCAGCCAGTCGTCAAGATCGGCCTTGGAGTCGGCCTCCCAGAAGAACCGGGCGTCCTCCAGACGGGCACGGAGAACCTTTTCCCATCCTTGGCGGACGAGTTCCGGCCGCTCGGACTCAATGTTGACCACGGTCAGGAAGGCGGGCAGGAGGGCGCCGTCAGGCCCTTCCAGGCCGAAGCTTTTCTGGTGGGCTTCCATGCTGGTCAGGAGAACCTCCCGAGGCAGGGCCAGATAGGCCTGGTCGAATCGGCCGAGCATGGCCGTGGGCCATTCGACCAGATCGGCAACCTGGGATAGGAGCCGGTCGGACCAGATGATCGTGCCTCCGGCCTCGGCGGCCAATCGGTCGCCTTGTTCGACGATCATGGCCATGCGCTGGGCCCGATCGGCGACGATGCGGCCCCGGTCCAGAAGAATGGGACTAAGTTCGCGGGCGGTGGGGACCGAAAAGGGGCCGGGACCCATGACCCTGTGGCCGAAGGTCAGCCGTCCGGAAGAGAGGCAGGCCAGCTCGAAAGGGACCACATCGTTGTCCAGAAGAGCCAGAATCCAGCGGACCGGGCGGCCGAAGAGGAACCCGTCCGGGGCCCAGTGCATTTTTTTGGGGAAGGGGAGAGCGGAAAGGATTTCCCGGCAGACCCCGGGAAGGATGTCCAAGGCGCGGGCTCCGCCCGTTGCCTTGCGGGCAGCCAGGTACTGGCCTTTGTCCGTGGTCTGCACGAACAGATCGTCAGTCTCGACTCCATGGGTTCTGGCAAAGCCCTGAGCGGCCTTGGACGGGGAGCCGTCGGCCTGGAAGGCGATGGCGGCCGGGGGGCCGGTGACCACTATTTCCTGGTTGGTCTGGGTTTCGGCAAGTCTTTCGACAAACACCAGAAGACGGCGCGGCGTGGAGTGTGTTTCGACGGGTCCATGTTCGAGGTGTTCCCGGGTCAGGACCTGGTCGAATCCGGATTGCAGGGCCTGCTCGAGGGTTGGCAGGAATCGGGCCGGCATCTCTTCGGTGCCGACTTCAAGGGCGAAAAGTCCCATGGTCAGTGACCTCGTGGCTGGGGTGAAAGGGTTGGGCGGCAGCGGTCATGGCCGGTCGCCCGGTTCGATGGTCTCGGGTTCGGTGCTTTCTGTTTTCGATTCGGGAATGGGAATTGGTCGATCCGGATCCGTGCCCGGCGGCAGGGCCGGCGGGGCCCAGACTTCGGTCCGTTCCTGGACCTTGGCGCCAAAAGCGTCGTTGAGCATGGCCCGGTAGGCGTCTCCGATGAAGACCCCGGCCCGATTCCACATCTGGCGTCCCCTGGTCTCCCAGAGGTGGCGGCCGGCTCGGACCGTGAAGACCGAGGCGCAGGCGACCAGGACGAGGTTGCCTCTGACGGCTCCCTTGAAGGAGGCCTTCAGGACGGTTTTGGCCTCGTCCAGTTCGCGGGCCGTGTCTCGGACGCAGAGCGGACCACCGTTTAGGGGAACGGGCTGGTCCGTTTTGAAGTTTTCAGACATGGGGGGTGGCTCCGGCCGTGGTTTTTGGTCTGGCCCAGAGGCGGAACAGGTGAAGGACCCAGTCCGTGATCCTGAATCCCCGCTCGCGGCGGACGATGACAAATCCTGCGGCAGTCAGGACGGTGAAGACGGCGTTGGGAATCCAGAAGGAGATGTAGGGGCTGATGATGCCGGTCTCGCTCAGGCTGATGCCGGCCGAGAAGAGCGTGTAGTAGAGGAGAAAGCAGAACATGGCCAGAACCAGCCCGAATTGTCTCCGGAGGCCCTGGAAGAGAAAGGCCAGGGGAACGGAGAACAGTCCGAGGATGAGACAGGCCAGGGGAAGGGCCAAGCGCTTCTGCCGTTCGCGTACGACCTGGTTTCTGAGCACGGATCGGTCTTCCTCGCCCTGGTCGATGGTTGCGAGAATTCGGCCTAGTTCGGCCCAGGACATCTCCATGGGACGCTTGCTATCCAGGGTATAGCCCCCGAGGATCTTTTCCAGGTCCAGCCGGACATTGTAGGATTCGAATCCCAGTATGGAAAGCCCGTTTTTGTCCTGTCGGTACATGGTTCCGTTGTGCAGGGAAAGGTAGATCAACCCCTGGCCGTGGTCTGTAGAGATACGTCCCTCGGGAGCAATGAGAGTGGAGGACAGGCCCTGGTCGGTACTGTCGTTGACAAAGATGTTTTCCAGTTGTTCGGTGTCAGGGCTGACCTGGCGGGCATAGATCGTCAGCCCGGGAAAATCAGTGTTGAAGACCCCGGGTCTGATGACGATTTTGGCTTTGGAGCGGACGAGGTCGAGAAGCGTGGACCGGAAGTTGTCGATGCCCCATGAGATGCCCCAGAAGGCCGTGGCATAGGCCAGAAGGGCGGCCAGGGCGCAGAAGAGAACCGGGGCGGGCAAAAAGCCCCGCAGTCCGATGCCGGCCGCCCGCAGGGCGACCAGCTCCTGGTCGGTGGCCATGCGCAGGAAGGTCAAAAAGACGCTGGTCATGCAGGCCACTGGCAGGAGGAGGAGGAGGAAAAACGGGCTCAAATATAGGAAGAGCCGACCAAGATCCATCAAGGAAAGTCCCTGTCCGACAAAGAGGTTCCTCATCTGCAAAAGCCGTCCGACCAGCAGAAGGAACAAAAAGGAAATCAGGCAGATGGTGAAGACAAGTCCGATTTCCTTGAGAGTTTCCCGTTGCAGAACTCGCACGAATCAGCGGTTAGCCTCGATTTTCTTCCGGTAGAACTTGGCCAGGAATTGATCTTCCAGGGGAGCCAGGTTGAAACGCATGCCTGCCTCGGTCAGCAAGATATCCAGGCGTTTGCCCTCCTTGAGGCCCTCCTCCACCCAGGCCAGGGCATTGCGGAGGTTCTTTCCTTCGGGAATGATGGTACTCATGATCGGTCTCCTCGGATTCGGGTAGGGTGGCATGGTATGCCGCAAAAGTCGAAACAATGAGAATAGCTCAAGGATCCGGGGCTTGCAACTTCGTCGGCCATGGGCTATCCGGGCCAAGCCCGGGGGATATGTGCGCTCGGGGTCAGATTTAAATCCT
>RZZR01000130.1 GCA_009929795.1 Deltaproteobacteria bacterium
ACGTCGATACTGCCTCGCGGCTATTTCCTCCGTCTTGTTCAGGCGGAGGGCGATTTTTTTGCCAAAATGAACAAGGCCGGCCTGGAATAGGGCGGTTTGAACCAAGACAACATTGGCGCTGAAGCGCGCAAGGAGTGGAAGGTATGAAATCGTGGCTTCGAATTTTGGGAACGGCAACCCTGTGTCTTTTTCTGGCGGCATGCAGCAGCGGTGGGGCAGACACGACTCCCCCTGAACCGCCTTCACTTGAAGTGATTGAAGTTACATGTAGTCCGGATCGAGTACTGGCCGACGGAGCCCAAACATCGACCATTAGAGCCTTTGCGCGGAATTCAAAGGGAACCCCAGTTCCCGACGCACTTATCATGTTTCGAATCGTTCAGGGGGGTGGATACTTAGATACATATACTGCAACGACAAGCAGTTTCGGAGAGGCAGAGGCCGAGTATACCGCCTCGACCGAACCCGGAGTTGCCGTCATCAGTGTTTCCACACCGTCCGGCGATGTCGAGACCAGAGCCCTCATCAGTAATGTGGCAAACATCGACAATCCGTATTATCTTGATTTTAGCGCTATTCCGCGAATGATCGCTTTGAAGGAAGAGAGTGTTTTGTACGCCATTGTCCAAGATGTGCATGGCCGACCTCTACAAAGCATCATCGTGTATTTTGATATCTTGTCTGGGGGTGGATCTCTCGAATATGCAGCGGCCATTACAAACAATGCTGGGATTGGCGAGGTTTCATTTACAGCTCCTACCTACGAGGATACGATTCTTTTGAGAGCCAGCGTAATGACCTCAGATGAATTGAGTCCAAAGTACATATCTCAGACGTTGACCATATCTGTTAAAAACTCCATTCCAGAGGTCCAATCTGTGAATTTGTCAGCCAATCCAGCGATTATTTATACTGAAGATGATTCAGAACTTTTCGCTTTTGTAAGCGATGAAACAGGCAAAGGAATCGAAGGGGTTGAAGTGTTTTTTGATGTTCGGGATACGGATGAGATATATGGGGCTCTAAGTTCAGTCGTAGAAAAAACTGACGGAAATGGTCAAGCGAAGGTAACTTTTACTGCTGGTCCAAATCCAACCACCCCCAGTACAAGACGGGTGAAAATTACTGCATATTCTGGAAGGCATCAGGATGACGCCGATATTAAAATTGAAAGAAAACCTGAGCCTGAGCCTGACCCTGAACCTGAGGATGCAAAAACATTGGTTAAGAGAAATATTCTAAAAGTCATTTCAGAATCATAAATAGTTGATGTTTTCTTTTGTATTGAATGTGGAAGGCGTTTACTCCCCCGGCCTCTCCATCGACGAGATCCAAGAGAAGTACGGGCTTTCCCGAGTGGTCAAGATGGCCTCCAACGAGAACCCCTTGGGGACATCCCCGGTGGTTCAGGAGGCCATCAAGGCCCACGCGGCCTTAAGTTTCCGGTATCCGCGATCGGGCAATCCGGCCCTGCGCCAGGCCATTGCGGTCAAACTGGGAGTCGGGGCCGAGAGCGTGGTGGCCGGGAACGGATCGGACGAGATCATCGATCTGCTTATCCGGGTCCTGTGTCGGCCGGGCCAGGACAATATCGTGGCCTTCAAGCCGTGCTTTAGCATCTACGGACTGCAGGCCAGGCTGTGCGGGGTGGAGTTTCGGCAGGCCTCTCTGAATCCGGATTTCGGGTTTGACTGGGAAGGTCTGCTGTCGTTGGTGGATGAACAGACGAAAATCGTCTTTGTCACCAACCCGGACAACCCTTCTGGCCATTCTGTTATGGCGTCCGAACTGGCCGGACTGCTTGGCCGTCTGCCGGAAACGGCCCTGCTTGTTGTGGACGAGGCCTATGTGGATTTCGCCCGGCCTGTGGAAGCCTATTCCAGTTTGGGCCTTCTGGACTCGGACCGTGTGGCCGTGCTCAGGACCTTTTCCAAGCTCTTCGGCTTGGCCGGTCTGCGTTTGGGCCATGGGGTCATGCCTGCGGAATTAGCCAAGGCCCTATTGAGCGTTAGGCTGCCTTTCAGCGTGAACATCATGGCGGAGGCCGCGGGCATGGCCGCCTTGGAGGATGAGGCCTTCATTCAGACCACCCTGGAGGTCGTCCAGACCGGACGCGAACGCCTGACTCAAGGTCTAAAGGATTTGGGTTGCCGGGTCTGGCCGTCCCAGGCCAATTTTCTCATGTTCAGGCCTCCTGTCCCGGCGGATGGTGTCTTCGAGGCCCTGCTCAGGCAGGGTATCATCATTCGGCCTCTGACCAGTTATGACCTGTCTGAATTGCTGCGGGTCAGCGTGGGCACGGCCGAAGAGAACGAGATGTTTCTGACGGCCATGTCCGGGATTCTGGGCCTGGGGTAGGGGCGCGAATCGTCCGGACAGGATGGCGGTTGGGCCGGGGCACCGTACAAGGATTGCCTGAAAAATCGGTGAGGTATCCGTGGTTTGTAGGGGCATGTTTTAAACCTGCCCCTACGCCAGTCGGGTGCATTCCACCAACCGGGTGGCCCCTACGCCAGTCGGCTGAATTCCACCCACAGGCTGGCCCGGGATTATGGGCCGGTCGCGAACAGGAAGCATCCGCCATGTCAGAATCCGTCCTCCCCTTTGTTGTCACCTTGGACGGTCCAGCCGGTTCGGGCAAGACCACGCTGGCCCGCATGCTGGCCGAACGTCTGGGTGTGGCCTATTTAGACACCGGGGCCATGTACCGGGCCGTGGCCTGGGCACTGGGTCCGGATGCGTCCGACTGGCCCGAAGAACGTCTCGGACCGGCCCTCAAAGGGCTCGATTTCAGTCTAAAAGGGAGTGGTGAGAACACCCGCCTTCAACTCATGGGCCTGACTCTTGGGGATGAAATACGTTCCGAGGACATGGGACGAAGAGCCTCGGATCTGGCCAAGAGGGCCGAGGTCCGGACCTTTTTGACCCGAGCCCAGCAGTCCTTGGGCCGGACAACATCCTTGGTGGCCGAAGGTCGGGACATGGGTACTGTGGTTTTTCCTCGGGCACGTTTCAAGTATTACTTGACGGCTTCGGTCGATGTACGGGCCAAAAGACGTTGGCAGCAGCTTCGGGAGGCTGGGCAGGACCCGGGTTCTCCGGAAGACATCGCCCGGGCCATTGCCGCCCGGGACGATCAGGATGCCAAGCGTGAACTGGCCCCGCTCAGACCGGCCGAGGATTCCATCCGCATCGACACTGGCCTGTCCGGGCCCGAGGCCGTGCTGGAGGTCATCCTCCAGACCATGGCGGGGTGACGGCCGTGCCTCGCCTGCTTCGCTCGGCCAGGGACTGGGCATTGGCCTTGTGGCTGTCCTTCGAGCGCAACGACTTCCTCATCCGGGCTTCGTCTCTGACCTATCTGACGGCCCTGGCCCTGGTGCCCTTCGTGGCCACGGTCTTCGCCGTTCTCAAAGGCGTTGGCCTGCAACGTTCAGGATATATCCAGCGTTTCCTCATGCACGTGACCGGAGAGAATCAGGTCATCGTCGAGAACATCACCGAATACATCAACCGAACCAACGTGACCAGCCTTGGGATGGTCGGATTCACCTTTGTCCTCCTGACCATCTTCACCCTACTCGGCAACATTGAGAACAGCTTCAACCAGGTCTGGGGGGTGCGGCATGGCAGGAGGTTGTCCCGGAAATTGACTGACTACCTGGCCCTGGTCCTTGTTTGCCCCATTCTTCTCATCGTGTCCTTTAGTTTCACCGCTTCGCTGGAGAGCTCGGCCCTGATCGGCCAGGCCTTCGGATTCATCGATTTTTCCCCTCTGCAGACCTTCTTCCTCAAATTTTTTCTGCCCTTTATCCCTGTCTTCGGAGCGTTGACCATTCTCTACCAGTTTTTACCCAACACCAGAGTGCCTATCCGCTGCTCACTGACCGGGGCGGCCCTGGCCGGATTCATCCTTCAGACCACCCAATGGGTGTTCATCAAGAACCAGATCGGGGCCACCAACTACAATATCATCTACGGAAGCTTCGCGCAGATCCCCCTGTTTCTGATCTGGATCTACATGAGCTGGCTGATCGTGCTTCTGGGGGCCGAGATCAGCTTCATGATCCAGTCGTGGCGGCCGAGGCACGGGGTGGGGCATTGGGCCACGGCCGGGTTTCTGAACACCGTGTCCGCCTCCATCGCCATTTTGGTCCATCTCGTTGAGGCCACCCGGAAAGGAGACGGACCGGTTCCAGTCTTGGAGCTCTCCAAAGTCATGGACCTGCCGGCGGACTTCGTCCAGGGCCGGATGCACGAACTGGTCGATGCCGGGCTGGCGGCCGAGGCCAGCGGCGGGGCAAAACGAGGGTATGTGCCCCTGTTTCTGGCCGGAGAAAAACGTCTGGCGGAGATCGTGCATATTCTGGCCGGTCGGGGACGCGGCCCAGTGTCCAAGGCCGGTGAATTTTTCGAGACATTGTTGTCCGGAGCCTGGACCCGGTACGTTGACGGTGACGAGAATCTGACCATGGCCGAGTTGAGCCGTCAATATTTCCTGACGGCAGACGAGCCTCTGGATAGGCCGAGGCCCTAAGTGCCCGACATCTTTATCCCAAAAACCTCATGTTTGCCCGAATCGTCCTGATTTTTGTCCTGTTTCCCCTTTTCGAACTCTACGTCCTGGTCCAGGTGGGCTCGGTCATTGGAGCCGGGACAACCATCCTCCTGGTCCTTTTGACGGCCGTGGCCGGAGCCTGGCTGGCCAGGGAGCAGGGCTTGAGGGCCATGGTCCGCATCCAGTCCAGCCTCCAGCAGGGGATTGTTCCGGCCGACGACCTCCTGGACGGGGCCATGATTCTCGTGGCCGGGGTGGTCCTGCTGACTCCTGGATTTATTTCCGACGTCCTGGGCCTCATGGTCCTCGTACCCCCGATCCGCAACCTGATCAGAACCCGTTTGCGGTCTTGGGCCACGGCCAAGGCCGCTACCGGGCAGGGAATCCAGATCATCCACATCGACCATGACCGCCGGGATCGCTGAGTTGGCTGGCAAGGGGGTGCGTATCCAACGCCTTTTGGTCCGATTCCTGACATCAGTCAGCGAAACCATGTCTTCGGTTCTGGTCTTCGGCTGGGCCCTGGCCCTTTTGGCCCTGGTCGATTTGATCCTCGTCCTGATGGGCTGGGGAGGAAATTGAACATGTCCTTGGAAGGCTATCGCAGTCTGCAACCGTGCCTCGATGACCTGGAGGCCAAGGGCGACCTGTTCAGGATCGAGGCGGAGGTGGACCCTATTCTGGAGATGGGCTGCATCCAACGCCGGGTTTATGCTGCCCGGGGGCCAGCCCTGCTCTTCACCCGGGTCAAAGGCACCCCTTTTCCCATGGTCGGAAATCTGTTCGGGACCAGAGAGCGGATTCGTTTCATCTTCAGACACACCATGCCCCTGTTGGAACGGGTCATGAATGCGGCGGCCGACCCAGGTCAGGCCTTGCGTCGACCCGGGGCCTGGATCGATGCGGCTCGGGCAGCCTGGAAGGCCAGGCCGAGGTTCGTTGCCTCGGGTCCCATTTTGCGGGGTTTGACCCGGGTCCGAGCTCTTCCCAATCTGGTATCCTGGCCCAGGGATGGAGGTGGCTACGTGACCCTGCCCCAGGTGTACACCGAGGACCCGGATCGACCCGGGTGGCGGCATTCGAACCTGGGCATGTACCGGGTCCAACTGACCGGGGGTGGCTACGCCCCGGACCGGGAGGTGGGCCTGCATTATCAGATACACCGGGGGATCGGGCCACACCATGCCCGGGCACTGGAGCTGGGGCGAGAACTGCCGGTGAACGTCTTTGTCGGCGGACCTCCGGCCATGACTCTGGCCGCCATCATGCCCCTGCCCGAGGGAATGCCCGAAATCGCCTTGGCCGGGGTCCTGTCCGGGTCGAGAATTCCCATGGTTAGAGGACCCAACGGCCTGCCCATGTCGGCCGAGGCCGATTTCTGTCTCTGCGGGCACATCGTGTCAGGCAAGGAGCTTCCCGAAGGGCCGTTCGGAGATCATCTGGGCTACTACAGCCTGGCCCATGACTTTCCGGTCATGCGGGTGCAGACCGTGTACCATCGGCCCGGGGCCGTCTGGCCGTTCACCACCGTGGGCCGACCGCCCCAGGAAGACACCGAATTCGGGTCTCTGATCCATGAATTGACCGGACCGGTCATCCCCAAGGAATTTCCGGGGGTCCGTGAAGTTCACGCCGTGGACGAGGCCGGGGTTCACCCACTCCTTTTGGCCGTGGCCAGCGAGCGGTACGTTCCTTTCGTCC
>RZZR01000131.1 GCA_009929795.1 Deltaproteobacteria bacterium
GTGCTACTCGCCCTGAATTCAGCCAAAGGCGCTCTCTTGATCGTTGCTGGCGTTTGTGCTTTTCGCCTTCATCCCTCGGGACGAAAGCTCTTGATCGGAGCGTTGCTGTTCGCCATCGTTGCGGACGCACTAGGACTCGTCTGGTTCGTCGGAACATCTGCCGCGACGTTCGAGATCAACTTGCGTCATTCCGTGGAAACAAACGAGATCGTGATGAGGGACGCCCTATCACTGAGTGATACGAGGACGATACTTGCCTCGGTCTTGGCTGCCTTTGTCGTACTGCACCTCCTGAAGATCGGCCTGCAAGCGGCGGCCTGCAAGTACCTGCAATCGGCGGCGATTCGCCAGCTTTATGCTACTCCGACCTCGGGCGTGGAGTGTACCACGGGGCAGGCTACCGGGAAACGACGATAGAGTCAGGATGTGTCGGGGGTATCGATCATGAACGACGAGCAACGTAGGATTCCAGTTTGGCTCTATGCCGAGACCGGACCGACCCCTTTCCGCCGTCCCGCTTCGCGGACGACGGCGGCTCGCTCTTTCTCGACGATTGGGTGTTCTTCCGTGCAGAGTTGGATGAGTTTCTGGACCAGAAGATCAAGGGGCCCGGTGTTCAGGAGGGCCTCGAACCCGATCATCTCCCCTGAAGCCAGGGTGAGGGTTCGGTTGGACATGTCCACGGCGACCACTTCGGCGTTCAGCCGGAGATGCTCTCCAAGACGGGCCGCCAGCCGGACAAAAATGTCCCCGGTTCCACCCCGCAGCGGGAAGCGGAAACTGTTGTTCGGGCCCCATGATTCGTCCTCGCGCTCCAGGATGAGATTCTCGAGCACCTTTTTAAGATCAACCACCGAGACCCGCTCGCCGATCCAGGAAAAGGACATGAGTTCCGGGGGCGTGGCCCAGACCTTGAAATTGTAGGAAAGCATGAACAGGCGAGCGATGCCGGGTCCGAAAACGTGCAGGATCCAGTCCTTGAACGTGTGCAGTTCGCCGGCACGCTCGCGCAAGAGTCCCTGGACGCATTCCCAGATGTGTTCGCGGGAAAGATGGCGGATGTTGTTCTGAAAGGGGTAGGGCACCCATCGGCCGTCAATGCGAATCCGGGCCACCCGCTGGTGCTCCAGGCGGTCCGGGCCCAGCAGATCGTCCAGGAGACGGTCGAAATACTCGTAATGGGAAAAGACCACGTGTCCGCCCACATCCCAGGTGAAGCCTTGATCGTCCAGATAGCTGGCCGAGAGGCCACCGGGCCGGTCTCCCCGCTCCAGGACGAGGAAACTCTCCTCCCCCAGCTCACGGAGTCGATGCCCGGCCCCTAATCCTGTCGGGCCCCCTCCGATGATGAGATATTTGACGGACGTCACGCCCCCCTTCCCTCCTTGAGAAGATTTTCAAGTATTCCAAGCTTACGGAAAAAATCCTGGGCCAGCAGGTCTCGCTCCCAGGCCATGGATTGATCGTACTCCTCTTGGGAATGCAACATCTGCAATTTGTACATATTGGCCATGGAGTTACCGTACTCCAAAGGGCTGATCAAAGCCGAGGCCCCGGTCCGCTTCATATGCCGGACGCACAAGTGTCCCTGATACACCGTCGGCTTTCTGCCCAAACTCATGCGGATGTCCCGTTCCAGGTCGTCAAATTGGGATGGCGAGAATCGAAGGTCGAAACCACCCAGTTCATGGAAGCTTGCGCCTCGAAAGAGATGGCAGCAGCCTGTGACCGAAGCACAGGGCCGAAGATAGTCGAACTGGCCGAAATCAAGGGTCTGATGGTGCAGATCGGAAACCTCGAATCGACGACCTTCGCCGTTGGCCTTGCTCCCGGCCATGAGGTGGAGGTCAACACTCTGAAGCACGACCGGTCGCTGGGCGTCCACGACCCGGCAACCCCAGGCCCCGGCCTCGGGATAGGCCGCCACAGCCGCACCAAACCTGGACAGCCAGTCTTCCGGCACCAAAGCGTCGTCGTCCAGATAGGCCACCCAATCGCAGGACCGCACTTCAGGCAGATGCATGAGCCAGTTCCGGGCCGCCGGGGCCCCGATGTTCACATGCAGTGGAACCACCTGAAAATCACCTTCCCCCCAGCGCTCTGCCCAGGCACGAAGCACCTCGGCCGTGCCGTCAGTGCTGCCGTTGTCCAGAACCCGGACGAGGGCCCCATCCAGATCGGAAGCCCGTACTCCGGCCAGGGTGGCGTCCAGATCTTGGGCCTTGTTGAAGGAATACAGGAGAACGGCCTTGGTGCCCCCGAGGGTGTTTCTCTTCCCGGCCACCCCTGTTAGCAGATCATGCAGCCCGAGAATTTCAGTCACAGCCCAGGGATGGTCGTTCAAAAGCTGCCGAACCAGTCGCCGGGCCTGGGATTGGCGTCCGGCGGTCCAGGCCTGACGCACCCGCAGGGCCATGGCATCGGGTCCCTTGCTGCGGGCGGCGACGTCTGCGGCCCGGTCCAGATCCCCGGTCAGGACGCTCAACGCCATCCTGATGCTGTCCCGACAGGGGGTCAGGGCCTCTGCCCAGGGCCAGCCCAAGGCTTCGGTCACCATTTCCCAGCGGTTCTCGAAAAAGGCCAGAGTCAAAAACTGCTGCCTCCAGTACAGATTGTCTCCGCTTTCAGCCAGTTGCTTGCGCATATAGGCCTCCATCTTCTCGAAGGCTCTCTGTTCGGCCAAGCGGCGATAGTACTGGAGATTAGTCGGCATCTCCCATCGGGAGACCACTGCCCGCAACATCTCGGCCCGATCCGGATTCAGAAACGGCCATTTTTCATTAAGCTCAAGAAGTTGCCCAGCCAATTGGCCGTCCAAAGGGTCCTTGGCCCAGGCCGAAATCAAAAGATCTATGGCCAAGTCCAGACGGAAACGCATCTGTCCGGCTCCGCCCAGATCCTGCATGCAAGCCTGGGCTAGGCCCATGAGGTGGATCTTGCCCTCGGAGCCGACCAGCAAAGCGTCACGAACTGTTGGAGGGAGCTTTACCCAGAAGGGATTATTCACGGCCATCGTTGGATCCTTTGACATCGTTTGTCTGTCTTTCATCAAACCCGGAGGAGACCCAAACTGGGTCACTCTCGAACCTAAACCGATAGGTCTTCTTGTTCAACTTGGTGTACCCGTTGAAAATTATGGCCCACAGACGCTCAAATGCGTGGCCGGTATTCCACTCGTCACCGGGATCGGCCAAAACCAGATTCATGGCTCGGGCATAAAATTCCCTTGGGCGGGCAAGAATTCTGTCCTTATGGACCAGGAACAATCCGGCTGGGGCCCTGGTATGAAAAGAAGTGGGGACAGGACCTTGAAACAGATGTTTATAAACTTCCCCGACAGGTATATCGTGAGAAGCACCTGCCCACACTCCAGACTTGCCGCCAAGGGCCAGTTCATGCGGTCGGCCCATTCGGTCGCAGCGGATGGAGTATGAGGCCAGCCCCTTGAAACAGATGTTCCTGAAAACCAATTCCCGGATGGTCTTGGCCAAAAGTTCGGGGGTGGTTCCGGATGAAAAATGGGGGAAGGGATCCCCCTGCGAAAAAAAAGTATAGGTTGGGAACCGCGGATAGTTCTTCAGAATGTGATAGAGATACGTATGAGCTTCTCGGCCGATATTCGGCAGAGAATGATAAGGACCTCGTCGGCCTGACTTGTCATAGACCACTGTTGGCAGACCGGTTTGGCCTACCCAGGAGATTTCCTCACGAAAGCGGGCAACAACGATCAGAACGTTTTCGCCCACGCCTGTATCTCCCGGTTCTGACTGGCTTCACTGTACGCTTCGAGCATGGCCTCCAGGGCCTCGACATGGGTACATCCGATCCGGGCCACAGCCCTCTCCAGCCCCTTGGCTGCTCCGAGTACGTCGCCGTCAGCAACCCACCAGCCATTGCCGCCCCAGGAAACATTCCGGGGCCGATAGCCGTGAGGGGAAAAACCGTCCGGCTCCATCTGCCGCATGTAATCCCATCCGCCAAAGCCGGTGAACCCGGCGCACAGGCAGCCGCAGGCCATGGCCTCCAGGGGTGGCAGAGGGCAGCCCTCGGGGAATCCGGTGACCAGGAAAACGTGGCAAGACCGCAGGGCCTCGGCCACGCCAGAGCGGTCCAGGCCGTGGATGGGGACCCATTGGACCTGGGCCTTGGGGTTTCGCTCCTCGAAGATCCGCCGGATCTGCTCGGCCAGGGCCTTGTTCTTGCGGGGCATGAAGCCGATGCGCACCGGGCCGTCGGGCCTTGATACCGGTGGATGAAACAGGCCCCGATCGATGGACGGGCGGATGATGAAAGGACGTTTACCGAGCACCTGCTCCAGATGCCAAGCAATGGGGTCGGATACGGCCAAAAAGTCAACGGGCAGCCCCCGCCAGCGAACGCCTTCCTCAAGCCCCTGGAAAAGAAAGGACCAGTTTTGGCAATAGATCACGGTCTGGCATCCGGCCCGCAGACCAAAGGCCAGGGCATTGGGCCAGCCTTCGGGGACAATGAACATCTCATCGGCCGCGGGCGGGTTCATTCTGATGTCGTCGATACGCAACCCGGCCAGAAGCTCCCGGCTGGCTCCTGTCGGCTCCTCCCAGACCAGAATCCGGACATCCTGGCCCAGCGCGATCATGCCCCTGGCCACCTGGGCCAAAACAACCATGCCTCCGCTGACGGAACGGAGCGGAGGGAAGAAAATGGCCACCCGATTATTGTCCGGGCGTGGCAGGGATTCGTGTTGAGGAACCATCGCCGTCTTCAAGCAAGAACAAGGCCAGGACCGGGACTCATGCCTTGGGCAACTCCAGAGCCTCTCTGGCCCGGGACACCCATTCGCCAAGCCGCCGGACCACGTCATCCTCGGCATCAAAGGCCCCCGGACTGACCTCGAGGGTCAAGAAACCCTGGTACTCGTCATTGCCGACACGGTCCAGAAACCGATCCAGCGGCAGGCGCCCGGTGCCCGGCCAAAGGTGCTCCCGCAACCCGTCCGTGTCGGAAAAGTGGATGTTCCGGACCAGACCGGGGGGTACGGCCTGCCACGCGTCCAGAATGTCCCGACCGCTGACGCCCAAATGGCAAACGTCCAGGGTCATGCCCATTCCTTTCTGAAGACATGCCTGGGCCAGCCCGGCCAAGGGGTCTTTGCCGAACGGGCCCCGGTCCTGCCAGGGGAGGTTCTCCAGGGACAGAAGGCGGGAATCCTCCACATCGAGAATGGCGGCCAGGTCGCCGGTGGTGGCGAAACGCCAATACAGTGAGAACTCCCCGGGCTTGAAAAAGGGCGGGTGCAGAGTCACGTTTCTGACTCCTCCCAGTTCCCAGGCCAGATCGACGCTGTTCTTCCAGGCTTTGAAATGTCCGCCCCACAGGGCCCATTGCCGGAACGGGGCGTGGATGCTCAAAACGTGACACGACTCGGTGTCGCGAAGGACCCGGCCGACATTCAGGAACTCCGGATCCGACAGAATGAGCTCCAGGCCGTCAAAGCCGGCACCGGCCCCGATCTCGGCTATTCGTTCCAGAGGAAAATGAAAGAGGCTTCCGGTGGAGAGGAGAATTTTCAATTCTGGATTCGGCAACCGTCCCTCCCCGCTCAAAGGTCGTTCAGCCCGCTTCCGGGCCGTGCATCCGAATCATGACCTCTTCGGTGTCATTTGGGACAGCCGACTCTCCCCGGGCCGTTCGTTCCAGCCACGAAAACAGGAGAATGGCCCCAAAGGCCAGGAACATGACCAGCCCGCCCGGATTGCGGAACTGGAGCCATTCCGGCAAGAAGACCCGGCCCAGAATGGTCGTCAGAGAACCGACGAGTCCCGTGGCCAGACCGGCTATTGCCCCGCCGCAGGTCATTTTCGGCCACCAGACCCCAAGGACAAGGACCGGGAAAAAGGTCGAGGCGGCCACGGCAAAGGCCAGCCCCACCAGCACGGCGATTTGCATGTCCTCGGCGACCAGACCCAGGGGAATGCCCAGAAGTCCGATGGCCACGGCCGCGGCCCGGGCGATGCTTACCCGCCGCCCCTCGGGCATCTGGGGATCAAAGACATTCACGGCCAGATCATGCCCCACAGTCCCGGCGCAGGCGATGATAAGTCCGGCCATGGTCGACAGAATGGCCGCAAAGGCCCCGGCCACCACCACCCCCAAAAGGACTTGGCCCCCGAAAAAGGCCCCGGCTATGGGCACGGCCAGA
>RZZR01000132.1 GCA_009929795.1 Deltaproteobacteria bacterium
TCAGCTCCTCAAGGCCATGCGGCGTTCCAGGAGCGTGGCCGTCAGGGACAGAATGAGGTTCAGGACAAGATAGACCCCGGCCACGGCGAACCAGACCTCGAAGGTCAGAAAGGTCTGGGAAACAATGGCTTGGGCCTGCATGGTCAAATCGTAGATGGCGATGGTGCTGACCAGGGCCGAGTCCTTGACCAAGGAGACGGCCTGGCCGGTCAGAGGCGGAATGGCATGGCGCAGGGCCTGGGGCAGGACGATGCGGCGATAGATCTGGGGCCGGGTCAGGCCCGAGGCCAAGCCGGCCTCCCATTGGCCGATGGGGACGGACAGAATTCCGGCCCGGAAGATTTCCGAGGCATAGGCTCCCTCGAACAGGGACAGGGCCACCACGGCCGAGGT
The DNA here is from genome assembly GCA_009929795.1 of Deltaproteobacteria bacterium. Lineage (NCBI taxonomy): Bacteria > Pseudomonadati > Myxococcota > Myxococcia > Deltaproteobacteria bacterium. The sequence goes on from RZZR01000132.1 coordinate 394, forward strand.
AAAGGCGTCGATGCCCAGGACCGGGGACAGGACGAAATACATGACGAAGATCTGGACCAGAAGCGGGGTGTTTCTGATGGTTTCCAGGTAGGCCATGGCCACGAGACGGCCGACATAGGAGCCTGACAGGCGGAGCAGGGCCGCGACCAGGCCGAAGACAGTGGCCAGGACCAGACCCAGGGCCGAGATGCGGATGGTGACCCAAAGACCGGAAAGGAGCGGGCCGGGCGTCCAGCCCTCGGGCCCGAAGGTCCAGAAGAACCGCCACAGGCGATACCATTGCCAGTTGTAGCCAAGTTCGTCCAAGCCGGCATCGACGAGGAAGACGATCAGGCCTAGGGCCAGAAAGTACTTAATCAGCTCGAAGGTAAGGCGAAGAGGCCGGTTCAGGCGATCGCAGGGGAAAGAGGACGAGGCAGGTCTGGACATAGCTGCCAACGGTCTAGCCAGCCGAATTGCCAATGGCAAGAAGGATTGGTCCGATTATGGGAGCATAATATGTTTTTCATTCTTGACCAATCATTAAATGTCGAATAAAAAAAATAAAAACAATGGAGATGGTGAATGATCGACGAAATTGATGCTAAAATATTGCAGATATTGCAGACCGACGGCCGGATTTCCAACGTGGACATCGCCCGGACTCTGGGCATGGCCCCGTCCGGGGTTTTGGCTCGACGTCGTCGGCTGGAACGGGAGGGAATCATCCAGGGCTACGAGGCCCGAGTGGATCCAAGACCTTTGGGTCTGGGCCTAATGACCTTCATCCAGGTCAAGACCGACGAGCCCGTCGGCCAGACCGGGGCCGGCAGGGAAATGGCGGCCCTGTCCGAAATCCAGGAAGTCCACTTCATTGCCGGGGAGTTCAACTATCTGCTCAAGGCCCGGGTCACAGGCACGGATGGTCTGACCCGCCTTCTCGAGCGGATGGGGGCCATTTCCACGGTCCGAGACACCAGAACGACCCTGGTGCTTGATACCATCAAGGAAGGTTTGGCCTTGGGTTTCGGAGAACCCGGGACCCGACCCCAGGGAAGCAGACGGAAATCGTCCGGAACACAGGATTGAAACGGAACGGGAAGCAGGAGGTCATCATGGACAAGACGGCATTGAGTAGGGCCATTGCCGAGCGGGGCCGGGAGTTTTTCAAGAGCATCAGCGGGGAGGCGCCGTCCATCTTCAACAAGGGTTGGTGGACGGGCAAGGTCATGGACTGGTCCATGCGCAACGAGAATTTTAAGGTCCAACTGTTCCGGTTCGTGGACGTCCTTCCCTACCTGAACACGGGCGAGTCCCTGACTCGACACATCGAGGAATATTTCGCGGCCGAGGATCAGGACCTTCCCAAGGTTCTCAAGTGGGGGGCCGGGGCGGCCGGGTTCGGCGGCAAGCTGGCGGCCAAGGTCATGGCCAAGACTATCCGATCCAACATCGAGAACATGGGAAAGCAGTTCATCATCGGCGAAAATACGGGCCAGGCTCTGAAGACCCTGGCCAAGCTCCGCAAGGAGGAGTTCGCCTTTACCGTGGACATCCTGGGCGAGGCTTCGGTGAACGAGGAGGAGGCCGAGGCCTATATGCAGGAGTATCTGCACCTTCTCGAGGCCATTGGTCCCGAGTACCCCAAATGGAAGGCTCTGGGCGGGGCCGATCTGGACTGGGGCTCGGCCCCCAGGGTGAACGTCTCGGTCAAGCCCTCGTCTCTGTTCTCCCAGGCCCACCCGGCCGATTTCGAGGGCTCGGTGAGGGGCATCTGCGCCCGGCTCATTCCCATCATCCGCAAGGTTCGGGCGTTGAACGGCTTCATCTGCATCGACATGGAGCAGCACAAGTTCAAGGATATCACCCTGGAGTGCTACCGGCGATTGCGGTCCTCTGAGGAGTTCCGGGATTCGGCCAACATGGGCATCGTTCTCCAGGCCTATCTCAAGGAAACCGACCAGGATTTGAAGGCCTTGCTGGACTGGGCCCGGGCCGAAAAGCTGCCCATCTCGATCCGCCTGGTCAAGGGCGCCTACTGGGACTACGAGACCGTGGTGGCCAAGCAGAACGGCTGGGACGTGCCCGTGTACACGAGAAAGCCCGAGAGCGACATAGCCTTCGAGCGCCAGGCCCGGTTGATTCTCGAAAACCATGACATCTGCCATTTCGCCTGCGCTTCCCACAACATCCGGACCCTTTCGGCGGTCATGGAAACGGCCAGAACTCTGAACGTGCCCGAGAACCGCTACGAGTTCCAGGTCCTTTTCGGCATGGCCGAACCGGTCCGCAAGGGCCTGCTCAAGGTGGCCAAACGGGTCCGGCTCTACGCCCCCTACGGGGACCTCATCCCGGGCATGGCCTATTTGGTCCGCCGGCTTCTGGAGAACACGGCCAACGAGTCGTTTTTGCGGCAGAGCTTTGCCGAGGAGGCCGACATCGACCGCCTTCTGGAAGATCCGGAAGCGACCCTGGTCCGGGAAAAGAGTGGAGCCAAGCGCAGAAAAGCCGGAACCGGGCCCCTCATCCAGAACGAGCCCTTTGCCGACTTCACCAGGGCTTCGGTGCGGGATGCCTTTCCCAGGGCCATATCAGAGGTTCGTGGGCAAATCGGGAAAACCTATCCCCTGTTCATCGGCGGAAAAGAGGTCAAGACGGCCGACCTCCTCGACTCGGTCAACCCGGCCAAGCCTTCCGAGGTTGTCGGCCGGATCTGCCAGGCTGGAGTGGGCGAGGTGGACATGGCCATCGACACGGCCAAGAAGGCCTGGCCGGCTTGGCGGGACACCCCGGCCGAGGACCGGGCCAAGATTCTCTTCAAAGCCGCCGACCTAGCCCGCAAAGACATCTTCACACTCTCGGCCTGGCAGGTGCTTGAAGTGGGCAAGCAATGGGATCAGGCCTATGCCGATGTGGCCGAGGCCATCGATTTCATGGAGTACTACGCCCGGGACATGATCCGGCTGGGCACACCCCGCAAGATGGGCAACGCCCCGGGCGAGTCGAACCGGTATTTCTACCAGGGCAAGGGCGTGGCCGCGGTCATCGCCCCCTGGAATTTCCCCCTGGCCATCAGCACGGGCATGGTCAGTGCGGCTTTGGTGACCGGGAACTGCGTTTTGTACAAGCCGGCCGGTCTGTCCTCGGTTATCGGCCATACCCTTGGCCATTTGCTTCGCGAGGCCGGGGTGCCGGACGGGGTCTTCAATTTTGTGCCCGGCCGGGGCTCAATCATGGGCGACCATCTCGTCGAGCACCCGGATGTGGCCATGATCGCCTTTACCGGATCCATGGAAGTGGGTCTGCGGATCATAGACAAGGCCGCCAAGGTTCGCCCCGGCCAGGACCACGTCAAGCGGGTGGTGGCCGAGATGGGCGGCAAGAACGCCATTATCGTGGACGACGACGCCGATCTGGACGAGGCCGTGACGGCCATCATCCATTCGGCCTTTGCCTTCCAGGGTCAGAAGTGCTCGGCCTGTTCGAGGGTCATCGTGCTGGATCCCATCTATGAGAAGTTCCTGAAGCGGCTCACGGCCGCGGCGGCCTCCCTGGCCATCGGTCCGGCCGAGGATCCGGCCAATTTCATGGGTCCGGTGGTGGATGCATCGGCCAGGGACAAGATCCTGGAGCGCATCGCCGTGGCCAGAAAGGAAGGACGGGTGGTCATCAGCCGGGACGATCATCCGGCCGATGGATATTACGTGCCTCTGACCATCGTCGAAGGCATCACCCCGGAGCATGAAACGGCTCAGGAGGAGATCTTCGGCCCGGTGCTGGCAATCATGAAGGTCAAGGATATGGACCAGGCCCTGGCCTGGGCCAACTCGACCCGCTACGCCCTGACCGGGGCCATGTTCTCGCGCAGCCCCAGACACCTGGAGCGGGCCCGCAAGGAGTTCCTGGTCGGCAACCTCTATCTGAACCGGGGGTCCACCGGGGCCATTGTCGAGCGCCAGGCCTTTGGCGGTTTCAAGATGTCGGGCGTGGGCTCCAAGAGTGGTGGTCCGGACTACCTTGTCCAGTTCATGGATCCCAGGGTGGTCACCGAGAACACCATGCGCCGGGGATTTGCGCCCATTGATGAGGGTGACGACTGGGTGGGGTAGATCTCTGGCAAGAGTTGAGAAATCCAAAGAAAAAGCCCCTGATATTTCAGGGGCTTTTGAGTTTTTGGTAGCGAGGGAGGGACTTGAACCCCCGACACTGCGGATATGAGCCGCATGCTCTGACCGACTGAGCTACCTCGCCAAATTCTGCCATCCGAATAACGGAGGTGGTCATGTAGCCGCCAAAGGCAAAAAAGGCAAGAAAAAAATTGGCCCGCTTTGCAGGCGCGGGCCAATTCGTTGACAACGGCCCGGAATCGGCCTAGGGCCGAACCTCAACCTGGGAGACTGGAAAACGCCAACAATGAAGGAGACAAAGAGTATGCAACGATTTCATATGGCCCTCATACTGACGGCCATGATTCTGCTCGGGGGCTGCAGTGCACAAAAGGTCGAGAAGGATGCCGCAGGTGGGCAGTCCGAACAGGCGCCTGTCAGTCTTGAGAGCCAGAAAAACAGAGTCAGCTACGGGATCGGCATGGATATAGGGACCAATCTTCGGGAGCAGGAGCTGGACATTGATGTCGAAGCCTTGGTCGAAGGCTTGCGGGTCAGCTATGCCGGGCAGGACACCAGGATGACCCTCGATGAGGTTCGAGAGGCCCTCATGGCCTTGCAGCAGGAGATGATGGAGCGACAGCAGCAGAAGACCGAGGCGGCCTCCGCTGAAAATCTTAAGGTCGGTCAGGAGTTCCTGGCCAAGAATCAGGAGCGTGAAGGCGTTGTCGTCCTCCCCAGCGGCCTTCAGTACGAAGTTCTGGAAGAGGGCAGCGGAATCAGTCCGACGGACAAGGATTTCGTTCAGGTCCACTATCGAGGAACATTGGTCGACGGGACCGAATTCGACAGTTCCTATGCCCGGGAGAAACCGGCCGTCTTTCCGGTCAACGGGGTCATCAAGGGTTGGACCGAGGCCCTGCAGCTCATGAAGCCCGGGTCCAAGTGGAAAGTCTACGTTCCGGCCGATCTGGCCTACGGAGAGCGCCAGGCCGGTCCGATCATCGGTCCCAATTCAGCCCTTGTATTCGATGTCGAGCTGTTGGCGGTGATGGACACCGCCGATGCCGCCCCCGATGCCTCAACGGCCCAGGAGGCGGAATCCGAAGGGCAAGCCGTTGAATCTCCGGCTCCGGCCGAAGGCAACGCCACCGAATAGTTTCTGCTCAAAACTTCGGAAAACGAAACGAGGCCGGGGGGAAACCTTCGGCCTCTTTTTTGGCTTCCCGAAGTGACTAGCCAAGCGCGAGAGCGCACGGAGGAGGGCACATGCGAGACACGACCATCGGGAACCTCCAGAAGGAGGTGGACCACTGGGTCAGGACCGTAGGAGTCCGCTATTATTCCGAGCTGACCAACCTGGGCATCCTGGCCGAAGAGGTCGGTGAGGTGGCCCGCATCATGGTCCGTCGATACGGAGACCAGAGTTTCAAGGATTCGGATCGATTGGATCTGGCCGATGAATTGGCCGACGTTCTTTTCGTTTTGGTCTGCATCGCCAACCAGACCGGAGTCGACTTGGGCGAGGCCATGGCCCGAAACTTGGTCAAGAAGACGACCCGAGACGCAGAACGTCATGCCTCAAATCCGAAGCTGGCCGACGAACGCACGTTGTCTCCCGGAGAATGAGCATGTAGGTTTCCCCCTGTGAGCACATCTGAAATCTCATCATCATC